>CAMIXP010000025.1 GCA_946402785.1 uncultured Caryophanales bacterium
TTGTGGTTGTCGTTGTTGTTGTGGTTCCTGTTGTCGTTCCACCAGTAGTTGTTCCACCTGTCGTAGTTCCTCCTGTAGTAGTGCCACCCGTTGTCGTACCTCCGGTTGTTGTTCCTCCCGTAGTGGTTCCACCTGTCCATGTTGTTCCACCTGTTGTCGTTCCACTTGTTGTATCTCCTGTTGTCGTTGTTGTTGTCGTTGTTGTCGTATCTGTTTCTTCTGTTTTTGTCTCTTCTGGTAATCCAATTGGAATGAATCCTTTTAATTCAGCATCTTCTACAATGGATCCAGAAGCTTTTCCATTTGCTAAATCATTATCTAAATCGACAACTGCTTGTGTATAACTCATAATCGAATCTGTTTCTAGTAATAAGTCATTCATTAAGCTTCCTACAATATCGTAGTAAGCATTTAAGTATCCTGCGATACATCCTGGGATACCGCTTGTTGAACGGCATGTCATATTTCCACATGAATCTAAGAAAGAGGAAGATTTAATCATCGCTCTTATACTGTTCATTTGATCGAAGGCATAGGTGTGATTTGTTTCCATTACTACGCCTTGTAGCTGTTTTGGTTCTATTGATTTAAATACAGCATATTTTTCTTGAACCGGACTTGCTACCTTTTTAATATCAAAAGAATCTACTGCTTTCAATTTTGCTAAATCTGGTACTCTTACCAATAATGCTCCGGAAGCTAAGTCTTCATAGTTCATTCCTTGATATTCTTTTAATTCTGAATTATATCTTATTAATTTATAATTTGGTGAATAATTGTCTCCAGGGTCTTGATTGAAATTATCTGCATATCCTAATAAATAGTCAACCATTCCACTTGTTAAGACATCGGCATTGGTTCTAATGTGTACACTTCCAGAGTTTCCAGAATAAGCTGTTCCTAGGAAATAAGCATTCATTCCTGCTTCTGTCATTCCGGCAATTTCTTTTGCCATATCAATATGGAATCCTTTTTGAGGAGCTACGAAAATAACTTGGGAATTACTTTTAATTAAACCATCACGGTTTGATTCATCCTTATTATATTTATAGTTTCCTTCTCCATAAGGTTCACAAGAAATAACGGTTGAAACTACATCTGGATGGTTATCCTCGAAGCTTTCTGTTCTACCAATTCCTAAATAACCACTGGCACTGAAACATACTGTTACGTTGTTTGTAACATTCATGTTAGCACCTTGTGCCATTTTATATCCGACTTCAATCGCGTTTTGATGGTCACTACAGCTGGCAGCTATGGTAATTGGGTATTCTGGTGGATTTCCTCCATGGATTCTATCTCTGATTCTAGCAGCATCGTTTCCTGATCCTCCTGAACCTGGGATATAAGATAACATACCAACATTTCCTGTTACATTTGCTGGTAAATACATCTCATCTCCGTTGCTTCCTTTAACGTAATATCCTTTTACTTCACCATTTACTGTGATCTCTTCGTATTTTGAAACTCCCCCTGGAAAATTACTTTTTAAATATTCTCCGACGTTCATATTATCACCCAATAATAATATACCAAACTTCCCTTTCAAAGTAAAATAAAAGAACCATATTTGGTTCTTAGTTTACCCTAATTTGTCACCATTTTTTACTGGTTGATCAGGAGTCATTAAAACAACTCCTTGATCACTGTATGTTCCTAGTACTAATACTTCTGATAAAAAGTTGGCAATTTGTCTCGGTGGAAAGTTTACGACTGCGAGTACTTGCTTTCCTATTAAGTCTTCTGGTTGATATACTTGTGTTATTTGGGCAGATGATTTTTTGATACCAATTCCCTCTCCTAAATCTACTTTTAATTGATAGGCCGGTTTCTTAGCATTTACAAAAACTTTTGCTTCTACAATTGTCCCTACTCGTATATCTAATTTTAAAAAGTCATCGAATGTCGCCATACTCATTCTTCTTTCTTTCTTTTTTTTCATAATTTAATAAATAAGCTGCGACATAAATAGCAATTATTATCGTAACAAAGATAGCTTTTGCAGTTGCTCCTTGAAGATTTGCAGAGATATAACCAACTTTTGGAACTAGAAATACCATTTTTCCCATAAATTCATTTTTGGTAATTCTCAACCTGTCTTGATTATTATTGGCATCTCCTTTTGTAATCAATCCTTCTTCTGTTTTTCCCACAACTCTGTGGATTACTTTTTGTCTTGGTTCTTTATAAACAATAATATCTTGTTTTTGTACTTTTTCATATGGATATCTCGTGTTGATAAAACAAACATCTCCAATTCCAATCGCTGGAATCATAGAACCAGATGTCACAACTGTTGGTCGTATTCCTAATAAATATAGAGCAATTGTTAAAACTCCTACAATTGTTACAAAACAAGTAATAGTATTTAAAAGGAATCGAATTGTTTTTTTCATACAATCACCTATCTTTTTACTCTATTTTTATTATTTCATAATCATTCTTAAAAAACAAGTTAAAAGACATACATCGTATGTCTTATTTTTTATCATAATTCTTTAGGAAACTCTCATATTCTCGATTTTTTTTGGTTCCTAAAACACAATCTAAGTTTACATTATCTAACGCTTTAAAAATGTTGTAGTCAATTCGATCATTTTTCTTTCTTAATTCTTTGACTAGTTTTTTCATTTCTTTTCTTTTACTTTTTTCTTCATCTACATAAGTTGTCTCTTCTGTAAACTTACAAGCACAATTTAAAAATTTAAGATTATTAAATTTAACCCATTGTAGGATATCTTCTTCTCTTATTTGATAAAGAGGTCTAATTAATTCTAATCCTTCAAAATTATCACTATGTAGTTTTGGCATCATTGTTTTTACTTCTGATCCATAAAACATCGAAAGAAGTGTTGTTTCTATAACATCATCCATGTGATGGCCAAGAGCTATTTTATTACATCCTAATTCTTTTGCATGATTATATAGACATCCTCTTCTCATACGAGCACATAAGTAGCAAGGACTTCTATCGGTTTTCTCTACTACATCAAAAATATCACTTTCAAATATTTCGATTGGGATATTCATTAATTTTGCATTTTTTTCAATTAATTCTCTATTTTTTTTGTTGTATCCAGGATCCATGCATACGTAGTGGGCAACAAATGGAAATTTTCCATGACGTTGTAGTTCTTGAATACATTTTGCAAGTAAGAAAGAATCTTTTCCACCACTAATGCATACCATAATATGATCATTTTCTTGGATTAATTCATATTCTTGAACAGCACTTATAAATTTAGCCCAAATATCTTTTCGGAATTTCTTGATGATACTTCTTTCAATCTCTTGGTAATTCTCCATAATCCCCACTCCTTAAACAGGTATAATCTTACTGATTTTTTTCTTTTTTGTCAATGAAAAAAGAATAAGCAATTGCTTATTCTAATTCATTTGTTTCTTCTTGATTTTCGTTTTCAATTCTTTTGTATTCGTCTAATTCCATTTTTGTATTTTCAAGTTCTTGTTTTGTCTCATTTAATTCATTTCTTAATTCTTGATTTTCTTCATTTAGTTGTCTTATATCATTATAATAATTTTCTTGGTTTGTTTTTAATTTTTCAATATTAGAAGCATTTGCGTAAACTTTGATGGTGTTAAAGTCTGGATAGAATGGATAAATCTTCTTTTCATTTAATCCTTTAATTTCTTCACGAACTAATTGCATTGGTCTGTCTGCATAATTATAGAAATTAATATTTCCATTTGGATTTACATTATAAGATGTGGTTAATTGTTTATCTGTTTCAATTTCTACTCGAATATTATCTCTTTCTTCAACAATATATTCTATTTGAAGATTATGATTTATGAAGCTATTTTCTTGCATATCAATTTCAAATGTTTTTACTTGTACTTCTTTTGGTTCATTAACAATATCAAAGTTCAAAGAACCGATTGTTACCATACCAATACTCATACCAATTACTAAGATAGATGTTACAAAAGATATAATCATTAATTTCTTATTACTTTTTCTATTAAAGATAAAGTTAAAGAATAGAATAATGACAACACTTAAAGCTACTCCTGCGGATAGGAATCCTAAGAAGCATCCTAGGAAGAAGATTCCAGTTTTTACTACTAAGAAAGATAGTACTAATCCCATTCCTATAAATACAAGTCCCATACATAAAGAAAATACAATCCATAGTACAAATAGTTTAATAAAGAATAAGAATACTTTTAATAAACCTTTTATAAAATGATAATCGCTATGTTTTGGATCTCTTACGATAATTTTACTTTCTTTCTTTAAATCTAATTTTTTATCTTTGTTTTCCACAACTTTATCTTCTTCTTTTTCTTTTTCCACTATTTCTTGTTGATAATAATTTAGATATCTTTCTTTAAAGATTCTTACCATAATAATGATACATACAATGAAAGCTACTAATGTATAGACAGCTCCTAAGAAAGATCCAATATCATCATATATAAATGGTATATATCTTAGAGGTGTATGATCTAGAATCGTACTTAATAAAGCAAAGATAATCGTACTTGCAATCCAAAGAATAATAGCAATTACACCTTGTTCAAATAAGCATTTACATTTATCTTTCAATTTCATTCTAACAAACATATTAATTGTGTCTGTTATGAATTTGAAGAATTCTTCTATATACTTATTCATGTTATTCTTAGTTTCTTCTTCTCCTTTTACTTCTTTTATATCACTATGTAATAGATCATCAATATTGCAATTATATTTTTTACATATAGATATGATTTTATCCATTTCTGGATAAGCGGCTCCTGACTCCCATTTAGAAATTGCTTGACGGGATACTCCTAATTCTTCTGCAAGTTGTTCTTGAGACAAATTATGTTCTTTACGAATTTTCTTGATGTTATCTGAGAAATTATTATTCATACTTTTCTCTCCTTTCACCTACCATTTTAGAATTTCTACCGGTTGCGTTCTACCAATTTTCGGTTGTTTTTTGTATAAAGTTGGTTGCATTTACACATAATCCATTCTAAACCAATTCCTAACATGATGAAAGTAAGCATATGTAAATTGTATGCATATCGTGGTGATATTTCAATGAATAGATAGATTCCGTAATATAGGGCTAATAGTATTTTGATCAATATAATTTTATCATTTTCTTCTTCTTTTCTTTTTGGAATTAAACTAATGACAAATAGAATCATAATGACATTTAAATATCCTTGATTAAAATGTTGAAGCCATCCATAAATCGAATTATTCCATTCATTTGTGATTCGTAAATCATAGTTTGTTTGGGTCCATAGAATAACTTCTTTCTTTAAGAATAATACTGGGAATTTTTTATAGTCTGTTTTGATTCGATTCATTAATAATTCTTTTTCTTCATTCGTATTGAAGTATGCTTGTACATCTTCTTCATTATAAATACCATTATGTTCATCATTTAATCCACAATAGAATTTCCATAATGTTACATTTTTATCTAAATTATTCTCTACATTTTCGTGTAGTGGAGAATGAAGAATGATTTGTGACGTTAGATTTGTTAAGGCAAAGTATGTTACTAAAATGATTCCTAAATGAATACATTTCTTTTTCCAATTTCCTTTCTTTAAATAACATATTGTATAAACAATGATTCCTAAAATGATAATAATGGATTCTGTTCTAAAGAAATTGGCAAGTGCTAGGAGGAATGCAATTAATAAAGCATTCTTCCAATTTTCTTCTTTGGATACCATTATGTAAATTACTACTAATGTTAATAAAGCTGGAATATGTTGATTGGTTAATACTGAATTTAAATATAAAGGATATAAATAGAATAAATAAGCAAAGGAAATAATTCTTGCGGTTTCTTCTTTTACTAGTTTTCTACTGATTAAATAGATCATGACTACAATTAAGGAAGTATAAATACTATTCATGATTTTTAAGATTAAGACATCATTTACAATCTTTAATAGTACTGTTTGATATAAGACTAGTCCTAATTGAAATGGATATGTTTGGAAATAGAATCCTTTCATGAATTCTGTGCTTCCTATTAGTAGACTTCTACTTGCCTCTAACATGGTTTTAAAGTCATCTGCTATTTCTACTTTTAAAACAAGTGTTGTTACGAGACGTATTAAAAATGCTACGACAAATAAAAATATTGGATAATGTTTTATCTCTGCTTTCTTATAATAAAAATAGAAAAATAATAATATAGGTATTGTAATTAAAATCGATAATTTTTCTTTTTCAAATGGTAATAATACCAAAAACATACATAATAAAATGTATTCTGCAATCTTGATTAACTTCTTCATTCTATCCCTTCTTTACTTAGATAATATCATAACTGTTCTTTCTTTTCAAACTCTATTGTGGTAGAATAATTCTAGGTGAAAAAGGATGAAGAAATTCAAATGGAAAAAGGAATATAATGCCTATTTAATCTTATTTTTTTTATTACTGTTTGTACACTACCCTATTATTTCTAGAAACTTATTAACCGCAGATGTTTTACTCAATAATGCTTTCTATAATGGGTATGCTTGGGAAATTTCATTAGGAAGATTTGGATTAATGATAATTGGTATTTTAAAAGGATATATGTCTTATCCTGTTGTAGATACTGTTATTAGTTTTCTTTTGATTCTTATGATTACTTATTGTTTAATCAGACTATTTGGTATCAAAGAAAAGATTCCAAAAGCCTTTGTATTTTTATTGATGGCTTTATCTCCTATTGTTTCTTCTACTTTATTATTTCACTATTGTTCCATTGGATATTTTATTGCTTTCTTATGTGGTATTTTATCTGTATTAATCTATTATGAAGCAAAAAACAAATATATTAAATATATCGCACCTATTGTTTTTATTGTCATTAGTTTATCGATGTATCAAGCTTATTTATCTTTGATTGTAACTGTGTTTATGCTTTATCAAATTAAATTATTACTCAATCAAAAAATGAATTATAAACAGAGTGGTATTTATCTCTTATTATTGATAGGTGGAGTTCTTTCTTACTTTATCTGTATGAAACTTAGTCAATTTGTATTTCATATTGATATGGCAAGTTATAGTAATGCGAATCATATTGGAATCTCTACTCTTTTACAAATACCAAGTAAGTTTATAGAGTCTTATCGACTATTCTTTGAAATGTATTTTGGAAATACGATTACGAAGAATACGTATTTATGGAATCCGATTCTATATACTTGGATTGGAGTCATCTTCTTAGTATCTCTAGGAATTCAGTTATGGAACAGTAAAATGAATTGGAAAGAAAAAGTACTTGTTTGTGTTCTTGTTCTTTTGATTCCTGTCTTTTTAAATAGTGTTATCTTTGTGATTGCGGATGCAAAATTACAATTATTAATGAGTGCATCTTACTTAGTATTTCTTGTATATCTAGTTAGTTTTTCTTATCCAAAGAAAGTACCGATTGTTGTATTCATCTTATTTGGTATTTTACTTCGTAATTATTTTATTCAAGATCAAGCAACTTACTTAACACTTGATCATACATATCAAGCTTATAAGACTGTTATTGGTCAAGCTATTCAAAATAACTATGATAAGAAATTTATTACAGTTGGGGAAATTCATAATAACGATACTTCTATTACGAATTATAATTATGGTTATATTTCTGATGATGGAATCTTCTGGGATGAATATCATTTAAGAAAACTAGGTTTTGAAAGATTTTGTTCTCAAGCGTTTGGCGTGTCTCTTTCTTATGGAGATGAATCTGTTGATTTATATGCTCGAGGGCTTCCAAGTACTGATGTTATTTATGAATTTGAAGATACCATTATTATTAATTTATCATCTGTAGGAGGTGAGACTGTTGAAGAGAATTCTTAAAAATATTGTTAGTTTGATTGTACTGGTTGTAGGAATTTTTACTGTTTTAGAAGTATTCAAACTGAATATTTTACCTGATAAATATCTTACTATTTTTCTTGTAGGAGAGATTGTTTTATTCTTACTAGGATTACTCCTTTATAATTTAAAACATATGATATGGGTTATTCTTGGATTACTTTTATTTGTCGTTAGTGTGGGTGGAAATGTATTTGGATATTATTATTTGAATAAAACCAATCGATATATTGATCAAAATTTTGCGGTTGAAACTTACAAAGTAGTTACTCATTATTATTTAATTAAAAGTTCTACAAATCCAGTTTCTTCTTTGGAAGAATTAGATCCTAGTACTACCATTCAATATTATCAATATAGTCGTTCGATTGAACTTGCCCTTGCCAAATTAGGACAATATACTTATAAAGGTTTCGATAATGGTTTAAATGCTTTAGGTAGTGTTAAAAATGAGGGAGGTTATTTTTTACTACCAAGTAGTAATTATGAATTATTTATAGAATCTTCTAATATGTTAAATCGAGATGATTATGCTGTTCTTTATGAATTTGATGTAGAAGAAGAATTTGAAAAGAATAAAGAATTACCAGATTCTTATAATGTTTATATTAATGCTTATGATTACTCAGGTGTTCATAGTGATTTTAATATGATTGCGACGGTTAATACGAAAACTCATCAAGTGGTATTAACGTCTATTCCAAGAGATTATTATATTGATGTTCCTGCTTATCATATGAAAGATACTTTATTATATATGGGTTCTTTGGATCCTAAAATATCAAAGGATGCTTTAGAGAATTTATTTGATATTAAGATTGACTATACGGTTAGTGTCAATGCAAAGACATTGATTCAAATTGTCGATACATTAGGTGGAGTTGAATTTTGTTCTAATTATGACTTCTATACATTACATGATATGAATGTTGGAAGTTATAAAGATTATGGAGAAAAACTTCATGTTACTAAAGGATGTAATACTTATAATGGACTTGGTATCTTAGCAATCGCTCGTGAAAGAGTTCGTATTCCTGGAGGAGATCGTGCAAGACAAGAGAATTGCCGTAAGATTATTATTAGTATTATGAAGAAACTTGCTTCTACTACTACCCTAACGAATTATGATGAGATCCTTGCTTCTTTTGATGGATTATATACAACAAATATGAATAAAGAAGTGATTACTGGATTAATTAAAGAAGGTTTAAAGAATCCAAACTTTGAAGTCATTGAACAGAGTGTCGATGGTGTAGATGGTATGGGTACTGGTGGACTTGGTACAGGAAATGCTTGGATTGTAGAACCGAATATGGATACGGTAAATGCTGCAAGCACTAAAATCAAAGAAGTTATGAAAGCAAAATAAAAAAGAGAATTTCTTCTCTTTTTTTTATTCTACTGTTACAGATTTTGCTAAGTTTCTAGGCTTATCAATATCTAATCCTCTTTCTAAGGCTACATAGTATCCTATCATTTGAAGAGGTGGAACGATTAAGATTGGTTGGAAATAATCACTTAGTTTTTCAACTACATATTTAAAGTGATGATTCATTAAACTTCCATCGTTTGTAATGGTGTAGATTCTTGCTTTACGAGATTCTACTTCTATTACGTTTGATTCTGTTTTATCTTTGATTTTATCGTCTGTGATAATAGCAAATACAGGGACTCCTTCTTCAATTAAAGAAATGGTTCCATGTTTTAATTCTCCTGCTTGATAAGCATCACTGTGTGTATAAGAAACTTCTTTTAGTTTTAAGCTTCCCTCTTCACACATCGCATAGTCTACTCCTCTACCAATGTAGAAAGCATCTCTTGCATCTTTTAACTCTTTTCCAACATTTTCAAATATTCCTTTATCGTTTAACACCTTTCTTAAGTATTCTGGAAGGTGTTTTCCTTCTTCTAGGATCTTCTTATAATTGGTTTCTAATCCTTTACTCTTAGCCGCTTTTAATGCGATTAGAGAGAACATAGCAACTTGTAGTAAATAGGCTTTTGTTGTCGCTACCGCAATCTCTGGTCCTGCTTCAATGAATAAGGTTTGTTTTGCTTCTCTTGCAATCGTTGATGTCTTTACATTGACAATTGCTAAGGTATCAATTCCTTCTTCATGTGCCTTTCTCATAGCCGCAATCGTATCGGCTGTTTCTCCTGATTGAGACACTAATATTACTAATGTTTTGCGATCATAAATAATCTTTTTATAACGATATTCTGATGCACATTCTGTCATGCATTTAATATTTGCTTTTTCTTCCAACAAGCATTTACCAATCATACCTGCATATAAAGCAGATCCACAAGCTACAATATGAATATCTTCATAAGAACTAACGTCTACCATCTTATCCATATCATTTAGATATTTATTTAAGGTCCTTTGTAGTACGATTGGTTCTTCCATGATTTCTTTTAACATGAAATGTTTGTAGCTACCCTTATTGGCATCTTCTACGGTAATGGTTGCTTGATTAACTTCTTTGTTAATCTTTTTTCCATCTTTGTAGATTGTTACTTTGTCTTCTGATAATTCTGCGACTTCATCATCTTCTAATAAGATGTATTCATCTGTATATTTGATGATAGCAGCAATATCGGATGCAATATAGTTTTCCCCTTTTCCAATTCCTACGATTAATGGGGAATCCTTTCTTACTGCATATAGTTTATCTTGATCTTCAAATAGAATACCAAAAGCATAAGATCCTTTTAAGGATTTAATAGCCTTTGTAATAGCTTCTATTGGACTTCCTTTATAATAATTGTCGATGACTGCACAAGCAACTTCCGTATCGGTTTCACTACGAAAAACAATGCCCTCATTCACCAACTTATTTTTTAAGTCTGTTGCATTTTCTATAATTCCATTATGAACAATTGTAACTTTGTTTACTTTGTGGGGATGCGCATTTACTTCATTTGCTTCTCCATGTGTTGCCCATCTTGTATGAGCAATACCAAGTTTGGAATTGATTAGGTCTTCTTGTTTGATTTTTTCTTCTAAATCCGCAATTTTGCCTGTACTTTTAATGATCTGTATATTGTCATTATTTTTAATAGCAATACCGCTGGAATCATACCCTCTATACTCTAATTTTTTTAAACCGTCTATTAAAAATTCTTTCGGATGTTGTTGTCCAACATATCCTACTATTCCACACATATATCTAATTTTCCTCCACTATAAAAACATGTAGTGGCGATATATTGTTTGTTATAATTTTGATTTTACTCTTTGTAATATATCTTACGAATCACTATTTCCGCAGTAGTACCCGCCGAATCTTTCGATACCCTACTAACCTCGTCAACTCATTACAGTCCTGGCGCTAAATGATGGATTACTCCTTTCTTGTCCCTTCATCTTATAATCCATTATATATAAAAATAAAAAAGATGACAATCTTTTTAACCAAAAATGTCATCTTTTGTAAATACGAAATGGGTTTTTGCTTGTTTGTCTTTTCCTTTTTCCATCAGCTTATCTTCATACTCAGATTCTTCTTTCATAGAATCAAATTTGCTGGCAAGTTCTTTGCTCATGGTAAGCATTTCTTGATAGTACTGAGTAAGACCATAATCCTTTTGAAGGGTTTCTAGTTCTGGAATTTTCGTTGTATCTGCTTCTACTCGGAAGTATCCATCATCATCTGGTTTGAAATACATATATTCTGTTTTTCCATCTTGGATAATTCGAACATAAATATTGTATGTTTTCTTTGGAGTTGTTGTAATTTCACAAACTAATTCTTGTAGTTCTCCACTAATTCCATAGTCTGTAAAAGAGGTACTAATTCTTTTACCGAATGTTTTACAGTTTGCTTGATTGCTGCTTGTTTCTCCCCAGTATTTAGATATTTTTCCATTGTACTGGATATGTACAAATTGAGATAAGACAATTACTAGGAATACTAAGAAGATTAGGAGAGCCATCCATACGTTTACTCCTCCTTTTTTCTTGCATCTTTCTTCGACTCCGAATTCTCCAGAATCCGATTCTGTTTGTTCAATCTTTGTTACTTTTCTTTCTACAAATAATAGATAAATTCTATTAAAGAACATTCCTGAAAATACCATGGATAATATAACATATGGAACAATAATAGCTGGTATCCATACTAAAATAATTCCTGTAACAATTAATCCAATAATACCTATTAGATATAGTTTTCTATACAAGAAATAAATCCAACTTAATAATAAGGCATAAATGTTAAATGGTCTTTCTGCAACCCACTTATAGTCTTCTCCGATGAAAGCAGCCATGTTAGGATCTGTAATACGATTATCCTCTTCTTCTATGGCAATATCATCTGGTATTTCAATTTTAGGTTCTTTCTTTTTCTTGTCTTTTTTCTTTTCTTCTACAGGTTCCTCTTCTGGAACTGGCTCTTGATCAAAGACTTTTTCGTGCTTCATTTGTTTTTTGGTCATTTTTCCTAGACGATCATCTTCTAATGAATTACTAGGTAAATCTTCATCATCTACATAATTACCACACAATGTACAGAACTTTTCGGTACTTTTTAATTCGTTTCCGCAGTTTTTACATCTCATTAGCCATTACTCCTTTTTAAATAGAATCGTCTCCTAATCTTTCATATGATCCATGATTTTCTTCTCTGTATTCATTGATTTGATCATTGAACATCTTATCGAATTGAGGCATTGACTTTGCAATTACATCTGGATAGATATTTTTACTATCGATAATTGCTTTTCTGATATCCATGATATTTACATTGAAACGATTATCAAACAAAGCATTTGAGAATGCTTGTTGAACAATGGTTAAAGAAACATCTGGATAACGAGATCCTATTTCATATATTCTCTTATATTCACTTGTTATATCGGTAATGAATTCCATAATTCTTCTTTGAATAAATGGAGTATACATTAGTTTTGCGCCTGTTTTATATTCAATCTTTGGAAGGGTTCCAATTAAGATTTGAATGTTTTCTTCTCTAGTTGGTTCAAATATTTCTACTTTTTGGAAACGTCTTACAAAGGCTTTATCTCTTAAAATGTATCGTTCGTATTCTTCCGTTGTCGTAGCACCAATTACTTTGATGTCTCCTCTATCTAGTGCTGGTTTAAACATATTGGCAAAGTCTAGTGCTTCTCCTTTGGTACCCATAAGGGTATGAATTTCATCGATAAATAAAATCAATTTTGTTTTATCTTTTAATTCATCGATTAAGATTTGAACTTTTGATTCTCCTGTTACAGGGTCTGCTCCTAATAAGGC
>CAMIXP010000026.1 GCA_946402785.1 uncultured Caryophanales bacterium
AAGTTCATTTCATAAATCCAAGTTCTAGAGTAGATGCTATCTATATTAAGGCAGGAAATGAATCCATGTTTATTGATGGAGGATTTGGATCTGATAGTAAAAAAGAAATGGCTTATCTAGATCGATTAGGAGTAAAGCATATTGATTATTATATGGGATCTCATTCTCATAAGAATCACGTAGAAGCAGCTCCTCCAATCATTGAAAAATATGGAATCAAAAAAGTAATTGTTGGAAGAGAAACTTGTTCTGGTTCAGGAAGTACAACCTGTACTTGGTATGCAATTAAGAAATTCGCAAGTAATCAAAAAAGAAGTTTAGACGGAGTAACCGCAACCATTCTAAAACCAGGAGATGTCTTCTATATGGGTGGATTAAAGTTCACTTGTATCGGACCAATGACAGTCAAAAATGGAATGGATGCCGGAACAACAGCTCAAAACTATAATTCCTTAGTTGTTCGATTAGACTATGGTTCTACTTCTTTCTTACTAACAGGAGACAATGCATCATCTTCAACCATGAAACAAATTAATGAAAAATTCCCAGGTCAATTAAAGGTTGATGTATTAAAGAACCCCCATCATAATGGATGTTCTGGAGAATCAGCTTATAGTTTAATTGGTGCCAAGTATGTTGTATTCACGACAAGAAAAGACTATTTACCATCTAATTCTTGTATCAATGGTATGAAAAAAACAGGTATGACCAATTACTATATCGCAGCGGATGGATTCTCAGAAAACATTTTATTCACATCGGATGGTCATAACTTAAAAGTATATGATCACTATAATGTCAAATAAAAAGAGTTAAAAAACTCTTTTTTTATGATAGAATGAATATATATAAGATAGATCGAGAGAATGAGATATGAAAAAGAAAGAAGAAATTGAAATATTAGAAGAATATGAAATCGTAGAAGAAGAAAAGAAAAGTACTCCTATCTATATAGGATATACACCAAGACTTGTAATCTCCATCATTTTACTTCCTATTTTCTCTATGATAGCCGTTTTCTTACTTTATAAAGCCTTTCAAGTAAAAGATATTATCAATGTGCGTTACAGTGAAAGATCAACTCCTACATTCCAAGTATTAGGAGAAGATAGTAATACCCTTTCACCTGCAGAAGATGGGAAATGGAATCAAACAGATATTAATAAAGTTTTATTAGAAACATCTTATGATTTTCAAACCAACACAGAAACAACCATGAACTTTACATATCAAATGATGGCAGACTTAATCATCCTAGAAAAAGATAATCCAGATAAAGTCTTCTTCCAAAAAAACATAGAAGTATCAGAACCAAAGAAAGAAGTTATGGAAGGAAAAGCAATTATCATAAAAGATCAAGCATCCATTGATTATCAAGAATACAATGAAATTGCCAGTAAATATAAAGAAGGATATGGAGTAGAAACGGATAGCTTCATTAATTTCTATTTAAAAGTAAGTTATAAGAGTTCTCCAAAAGAAAACTTTATTCTAGAGGGAACAGAAACTCCAGGTCTAAGAATCTCTCTTCAACAAGAAAGAGTGGATCTAGAAGTAGAGGAAATAGACGCCGATAAAAGAATCAATAAAAAACCAGAAATACAATTAGTAAGTCCTGGTTATCTAGGATTAGGAATATTATCTGGATTATGTGGAGTATTTGCTTTATCACAAATCATCTTACTAGTAACCGCAACGATGGATGAAAGAACTATCTATGATAAAACAGTAGAAGACTTCTTAAAGAAACAAAAAGGAAATATTGAGGTCATTAAGAAAGCAATTCCGAAAAAGAAAAGAACAATCATTCGAGTTAATACCTTCAAAGAACTATTAAAAGCACAAAAGAAGACAAAACAAAAAATCTTCTATCATGTGATTAATGAACATCATAAATGTGAGTTCTATGTTGTAAATGATACAGAAATGTTTATCTTAACCATCAAAGAAGTAGATTTAGAAAAAGAAAAAGATTAACACTTGTTAATCTTTTATTTTGCTTCCTCCCCATTCAACAACCGTAAATCCTTCTCTAACAGGAGTTGTAAGAGTCTGTTCTACAACAGAAATAGGTTTTGTTAATGGTTTGTAATCCATTTGAATACGGATGATAGATTGGGGTTCAGGAGTAATCGTTAAAGGCATATAACGATTAATTTCATCCATGGTTTCAAATCGTATATAATTGTATTCATTTTGCTTTAGAATAGGGTACCAATAAACGATAAATTCATTAGCTTCTTGATCATTTAATCCAAGCACTTTTAACTTTTCTTCTAAGAAAGATAACGTATCTTTTCCTTTGACAACAAACCCATCTTTCTTCATAGAAGTAGGGTGATGATCACCTTCCCAGAATAAACCATAATATTCACGATTTTCATCTTTTAAAGTACCATCTGGATAAGCAGTAACTCTCCATCCATCTTGATAAGGTGGATAGGTAGTAAGTAATACATCCGGATTTCCTAATTGAACCGTTACATCTACTTCTTTCGTAGGATATAAATAAATCATAGGTTTATAAGCAATATCTTGTCTACAATGAGGATTATTCAACGCAACATAGTCATAAGTTAAATCATCAAATACAAGATCTTTATTAAGTTTCAATAAATAATAAACATATTGAGGAGCACATAATCCACAAGAGGCTTCATATTCAATCGTAACCTTCATGGTAGATCCCTGCATCTCATATCCAGAAATCTTAATATTTTTCTCTCTACAAGAATCATAAGTAAGACCTAACACAACATATTGGTATTGATCAAAATCAAGGTACATTTCTTTTTGATCAGGGAAAATCGTTTCAAATTCTTTCTCCGTAGAAATACGATAATAATCATCGTAAATCATAGGTTCTTCATAAAGACCGATATAAGAAAAATTCAAAGTTTTTAGTTCTTTAAGAGGATGAAAATAAGAATAAATACTTAAGATAACAATTAATCCTAAGAAGAACAAAACAAGTAAATAAATAATAGCACTTGGTTTCTTAGGAATATTCCCATGCATGATTTCAACAACGGGAGCAGTAGCAGCATCTGCAACATCTTTTACGGTATCCACGACATTATCAAGAATAGTATCATCCTTTTTTTCTTCCACAATTTCAACTTTCTTTTCTTCTACAACTTCTACTTTTTTAGGAGTTGTTTTTTTCTTAGGTTTTGTTGTAGTTGTTTTCTTAGTGGTAGTCTTTTTTGTTTTCTTTTTCATATCTTTTTCTTCAGCCATAGGTTGACCTCCTATCTTTATCTATTACCATAATATCACAAATAAAAGACGTTTTCTACTATTTGATTTTATAATGATAAATATAGTATAATAATTGAGATAACTTTAGAGGTGAGAACATGAGTAAAAGTATTAAAGCACCATGGAGAAAATTTTATGGAGAACAAAAAGGACACTTAGAGTATCCTAATTTTTCAGCATATAAGTTAATAGAATATACAGCCAGTAAACATTTAAATAATATTAGTTATAACTATTATGGAAACAAAAAGACTTATCATGAGTTTTTAAAACAAATAGATGAAGTATCAAGAGCCATGAAAGCAATTGGTGTCAAACATAAAGATGTTGTATCTATCTGTATGCCAAATACACCAGAAGGAATTATTTCTTTCTATGCCGCTAATAAAATAGGGGCCATTGCATCCATGATCCATCCCTTATCCGCAGAAAATGAAATTAAACATTATTTAAATATTTCAAAAACAGAATGGCTAGTAGCTGTCGATTTCACAATCGATAAGATTAATAAGATTATTGATGAAACAAAGGTAAAGAAAGTAATTACCGTAAGTGTAAGTGAATCAATGCCACCATTAATTAAATCATTATATATCGCAACCAATGTATCAAAAACATTAAAATTACCTTCTCTAAATCCAATGCATTATATCAACGGAGATTCCAAAGAGAAAAATGACAAAAGAATTGGTTGGAAAGAGTTTGTTTCATTAGGAAAAGATTATGTAAAAGAAATCGATGATGAATTCCAAGGAAAAGATATTGCTGCTATTCTTTACTCTGGTGGTACAACTGGTACCCCAAAAGGAGTCAAATTAACAAACTTAAATTTAAATGCAGCTGCTATGCAAAACTTTGAACATGTAGGTTGTATAAGAGATAAAGACAAAGTTCTTGCCATCATGCCAATCTTCCATGGATTTGGATTAGCTGTATGTATTCACTGTGTACAATACTTTGGTGGAACAAGTATCTTACTTCCACAATTCAATGCCAAAACATTTGATAAGATCATGAAAAAGTATGAACCAAATGCAGTCGTAGGAGTTCCAACTTTGTTTGAAGCTATGACAAAGAATAAAAACTTTGATCATATGAAATTATCCTACTTAACATGTGTTATTTCTGGAGGAGACTCTCTATCCATTGAATTAAAGAAAAAATTCGATGAATGGCTAGAAAAACATAAATCTCCTGCAACTCTAAGAGAAGGATATGGTCTAACAGAATGTTGTGCATCATCTTGTCTAACTCCATTAAACTGCTATCGACCAGGAAGTATTGGTATTCCATTTCCAGATATGTACTATAAGATCGTAGAAGATGGAACCGAAAATGAAGTTCCTTACGGACAAGAAGGAGAAATTGTAATTACTGGTCCAACGGTAATGGCAGGATATATTCACAATAAAAAAGAAACAAGACAAACATTAAGAAAACATAGAGATGGAAGAGTATGGTTACATACAGGAGACGAAGGAATCATGGATAAAGATGGTTTCATCTACTTCAAAGGAAGATCAAAACGTATGATTATTTCATCTGGATACAATATCTATCCAAATAACATTGAAAATGTCATAGATTCTCATCCTGATGTAAGTATGTCCTGTGTCATTGGTATTCCACATCCATACAAAGTTATGGTTGCAAAAGCCTTTATTGTATTAAAAGATCCAAATAAAGAAAATGATGAAACTCTAAGTTCAATCAAAGAATTAGTAGAAAAGAACTTAGCAAGATTCTCTTGGCCATATGAATATGAATTTAGAGATGAACTTCCAAAAACACGTATTGGTAAAGTAGCATTCAATGTATTAATTCATGAAGAAGAAATGAAAAATAAAGAACGTAAATGGGATCAAGCAGAAGAGTTATTAGAGCAGGTGGAAGATGAAACAGGAAGCGATGAATTAATCGACAACATGAAGGAGCAAGACCGCTAATTTGTTGCTATACTTGACTTTGAGCCGGTTTTGTGGTATAATGAAATCATGTAGAGGGGAGTAGTTCCATCAATAGATGAAGTAATTCCACCAGCCGACATTTATGTCTGGATTATTTATAAAGAGCAAGACTTCTATAGAAATATAGGAGTCTTTTTTTAGACCCAAAAGGAAAGGAGCTGATCCATATGAAAGTAAAAGATCTAAATATTGAATTACCATTATTACAATACTTAAAATTACAGTTATTTGGACGCTTTATGAAAAGTGATTGTAAGGAACAGGGATTCCACTTACATAGATATCAAAAAAGTGGATTGATTCGTTATATTCCAAGAGAGAACTTAAAATATCAAGGATATTATTGGACAAAATATGGTAAATTCGCAAACTCTTTTAATAGAGAATTATTAGAGTTTGAAACAAAACATAAATTATTAAGAATCTCTGATAATGAAGAATATATTAGAGAACTAGAAAACAGTAAACACGACTATAGAGAATATGAATATGAGTATGAAGCATTCTATATGGCAGGAAAAGTACCTATGTGGACGACAGAAACAGAATGGACATCAGATCCTACAGATATAGATGATGGTGAGCTAACAGGAAATATGAGAGATTGTCACCATATGTATTATGGATATCGTGTAACGAGAAATAAAAATGGAAAATTACGTTTAGAAAGAAGCCCATTAGTAGACGATATCTTAACAATCAAAAATGAGTACCCATATATCAAAGAAAAATTCGTAGATGTTGTTTACAGTGATCCAATTGAATATCAAACTGTATATCAAAAATAACAAGAAGGAGAGAACATATGAAAGTAAGAAATTTAGAAGTAAAAAAAGGTCTATTACTTGCTTTAGTTACATCCCTAGTTTTAACAGCTACCGGATGTAGTAAAAAAAGTGATTGTCAAGAAAAAGAATATCACCTACATAAATATGAAAAAGGAAACATTGTAAGATTTTTACCAAGAGAAGAATTAGACTATCAAGGATATCATTGGACTGAAAAAGTATATTTCACAGATCCTGATTTCTATGAATATGCAGATAAAAATAGATTACTAGAAATAGGCGCAAACAAAGACTATATTGCAGGAGTACAAAATAGTCAAAAAGACTACTATGAATATGAGTATACCTTTATGACAATTATGCCTATGGGTAAAATATTAATGCCTATCCCAGTGACAGATTGGACAACTGACCCAAACTATGGAGGACTAACAGGAAATGTTCGTCTATGTCATCCAATGCACTATGCATATAAAGTAGAAAAAGATGAAAAGGGTAAAAGAAGATTAATAAAAAGCCCATTAGTAGAAGACATCTTAGAAATCGAAGATGAATATCCAATGTTTAGAGAAAACTTCACAGAAGTGGTAAAAACAGATGTGAAAGATGACACAAAGGAGTTTATAAAATAATCATTTATGAAAATTAAAAATTTAGATATTAGAAGAGGTTTCGTACTAGCATTAGCTGGAGCGTTATCTGTCTATCTTATCTATCATATTCGAGAAAGTGATTGTACTGAAAAAGACTATCATGTACATAAATATGTAAAAGGAAAAATCGTAAGATTTTTACCAAGAGAACAATTACATTTTCAAGGGTATAATTGGACAGACAAAGTATACTTCACAGATCCTGATTTCTATGAATATTTAGAACAAGAAAGATTATTACAGATTTCAGAAAACAGAACTTATATTCAACAAGTACAAAATAGTCAAAAGGACTATTTAGAATATGAAAGAGCTGGTACATGGACAAATCCAGTAGGAAAACTACCAAGAACCATTCCTATGACAGATTGGACAACGGATCCGAATAAAGGAAATACCGGTAGAACAAGAGTCTGCCATACCCAGTATTATGGATATAAAATTGAAAAAGACGAAAAAGGAAATCGATATCTAGTAAAGAGTCCTTTAGTAGATAACCTTTTAGAAATAGAAGATGAATATCCATTCTTTAGAGATAATAATTTTAAAGAAACAGTAAAATACAGTACGAATGAAGATGCATACGTATACCAAAAATAACCCAAAAGAATTAGACGACAAATCTAATTCTTTTTCTTTTCAAAAAAATAAGAATAAGCTATACTAATAATAGGTGATGATATGAAGATTTTAGCAAGTGATTTTGATAATACAATCTACTACTTAGACAATCCTGAAAAGAATCAAAAAAACATAGAAGCCATTCGCAGATTCGTTGCCTATGGAAACATTTTTATCATCATCACAGGAAGAAACTTTACAGATTTAAAACAATTACTAAAAGAATATAATATTCCTTATAGTTATCTAGTATGTGAGGATGGGGCAAAGATCTTCAATAACGTAGACTACTGTATTGATACGACTTATTTAGAAAAAAGTGAGATTCAAAAGATTAAAGAAATCTTAGATGAAATTGGTTGTGATTACTTCTTAGACGATGGATATAACAAGACAGAATTCTTAGATGATTGTGTAAAGATAGTTGTCAATTGTACAGATGAAGATCAAAAGGAAAGCATTGTAAAAACAGTAAAAGAAAAAATAAATGTACATATCTATGCTAGTAGATTCCATGTAAACATTATTCATCATACTGTCAATAAAAAACATGCTTTAAAGACTCTTATGAACCTAGAACAATTAGATTATAATTTACTCCATGTAATAGGAGATAATGATAATGACTATGAGATGTTGAAAGAATATCCAGGTGGTGTCATCAAGAGTCATAATAAAGTACTCGACGAATTACAAAAACAAGAGTACGATTCTCTAAGCGATTATATAGAAGAATTAATGAGCCATTAATTCTTTTTTTGTGCAAAAAAAAGAATGCCGAAGCATTCCTAAAAAGCAAGTTCTGGGCTGTTTTTAACAACAACAACTCCATCAATAATACGAACTTCTCCCAATTTCATTTCTTTAAATTCTTCTGTCTCTCCAATCGCATGATATTGATCAAGTCCTGACATAACCATTCTTTCTCCAAAGTAATGATCTACAAAGATACAAGTTTCTAATTCTCCATAGAAATTATTATAAGTTTCATAATCTAAAGCAAGATATCCATTACTTGCCTTCGCAACATCAGCTTGATAACGAATAATATCACTAAACATCCAAGGTAATTCTTCATGATATCCTTCTAAGTTTTTAGCCTTTTGTAAATACGTACTCATTTGAGAATAATAGTTTTGATAAGTCTGTTCTCTTGCCATAAAAGTACCATTATTCGATAACATAAAGGTATAAGTTAAAATGCCAAGTAAAACAAAAGCAATAGTCTTGAAATTGATATTAGAAATATATCGTTCAAATACAACCAAAACAAATATGTAGAACATAATAAATCCGATACCCGT
Source organism: uncultured Caryophanales bacterium (assembly GCA_946402785.1). GTDB lineage: Bacteria > Bacillota_I > Bacilli_A > RF39 > UBA660 > UBA3789. Next base: position 8,595 of record CAMIXP010000026.1, read on the forward strand.
CACTAGATTAATTGTCGTATCACAAGCAATTAAATCCATAATATTACAAGCAATTGGGAATAAAAGAATGGTTCCAACTCCAAGTAAAATAGAAGTCATCTTTAGTTTCTTACTCTTCATAAATAAGACAACGAATAAGATAATATAAAGAAGAATGTTTAAAAGATGACGGAAATAATAATGATTATAAATAAGACTATCTAAGAAGAAGTAAGAATAGAAATCTTGATAAGCATGTAAGATACTCTTTGGAAGAGAAAGAATGGTATTGACTCCAAAAGAACTAGCTCCTTTGTAATCTGCCATACTTCTACCAAAGATAGCCATACCAACTTTTAATAAAATTAGATAAGATAATAATCCTAAGAAGACAATTACTAAATTCCAAATAAATTCTTTCAAAGAATCTTTCTTCTCTACAATATCCAATAAGTATAAAACAAATACACCTGTTAACGTAACACTAATATAAGCTTGGTATAAAGATAGAGAACCAATCATAAAGAAAATAGCCCAAATTGGTTTCTTTTTTTGAATAAAGTAAATGGACAAGATAGAAAAGAATAAAGCAATGGAATAACTATCCATACAATAAATGAATAAAGCAGATTCCGATAAGACAGGAAATAAAATAAATAAGATGGATAACAAGATAATCGGAATTGTCTTCTTAATAGAAAAGATTCTAGTAATGAATAACACACTTAGAGAAATAAAGATAAACGATACAAAGAGAATAACGGGTGGACTAACCAAACCACCTCTTAATCGATCAACTACTAAAAGGAGTGGTCTTCCTAAATCAACTTCCCATCCATTGGATTTATAAATAGGCCCATAAGCAAGACCATCAGGAGATAAAACATGGTGTGTTAAGAGATAGAAAAAATTAATAAGTCCAACAAAAAACACAGTACCAAATATATATTTATCTTCCTTTTTTAGTTTCTTTTTTATAAATGAAAATACTTTTTCTACATTCATCATAGGAACACCTCAAGATTATTATAGAAAAAAAGTTACGATTTTTCTAGTGTTTCAAAAGAAAACGTGATATAATGAGTAGCGACGTATAAAGAGGTGGATGGAAATGGAAAAGAGAAATGTAGCAATTATTGCACATGTTGACCATGGAAAAACAACACTAGTAGATGGTATTTTGAAACATTCTGGAATGTTTCGTGAAAATGAAGATTTAAGTAATTTATCAATGGATTCTAATGCTTTAGAGCATGAACGTGGAATTACGATTCTAGCAAAGACAACTGCTTTAGATTACAAAGGAGTAAGAATTAATATTCTAGATACTCCAGGACATGCAGACTTTGGTGGAGAAGTAGAACGTATCATGAATATGGTAGATGGCGTTTTATTGGTAGTAGATGCTTATGAAGGAGCTATGCCTCAAACAAGATTCGTTTTAAAGAAAGCTTTTGAAGCAGGAGTAAAACCAATCGTTGTTATTAATAAAGTAGATAAACCAAGTGCTAGATGCAAACAAGTAGTAGATGAAGTATTAGACTTATTTATTGAATTAGGTGCAGATGATGATCAATTAGACTTCAAAGTTCTATATGCATCCGCTGTTAATAATACTTGTTCTTACAGTGATGATTTATCAACACAAACAGAAGGATTTTCAGAAATACTAGATACGATTATTGAAGAGATCCCTGCACCAGCAGGAGATCCAAATGAACCATTACAATTTCAACCAGCATTATTAGATTATAATGACTTCGTTGGAAGAATTGGAATTGGTAGAGTACACAATGGTAAGATTAAAACGGGAGAAATTGTTACTTGCTGCCGTCTAGATGGTTCTAGAAAACAATTTAGAATTCAAAAGTTATTCGGATATTATGGATACAATCGAATTGAAATAGAATCTGCTGAAGCAGGAGACATTGTAGCAATCGCAGGACTTGCTGATATATCAGTAGGAGAAACGATTTGCAATAATGATCAAATTCTTCCACTTGCTCCATTACATATCGATGAGCCAACACTACAAATGACATTTGGTACAAACTCATCACCAATGGTTGGAAGAGATGGAAAAATTGTTACTGCAAGAAAGATTGAAGAAAGATTAAATAAAGAGACACAAAGAGATGTATCCCTAAGAGTAGAACCTGCAACCAATGAATCTTTCTTAGTAAGTGGTCGTGGAGAATTACACTTAGGAATCTTAATTGAAAACATGAGACGTGAAGGCTTCGAATTAGAAGTATCAAAACCAACCGTCATCATGAAAGAAATCAATGGACAAAAATGTGAACCATATGAAGAATTACAAATAGAAACACCAGAAGACTCTGTAGGAGCAGTCATTGAACAATTAGGTATGCGTGGTGGACAATTAGTAAGTATGACCAACTTTGAAAATCAAGTTCGTCTACTATATATTATTCCATCTCGTGGATTAATTGGTTTTTCAACAGACTTTATGACTCTTACAAAAGGTTATGGTATTATGAACCATTCTTTCAAAGAATACATGCCATGTGAAACAGTTGATATTGGAGAAAGAAAACTAGGTGTTTTAGTATCAATGGAAAATGGAGATGCAACAGCATACTCTATCGGAAACTTAGAAGACCGTGGTATCATGTTCATTGAACCAGGTACAGAAGTATATGAAGGTATGATTGTTGGAGAATGTAATCGTGATAACGATTTAGCAGTTAATGTCGTAAAAGGAAAACAATTAACCAATACACGTGCTGCAGGATCTGATCACACAGTAGTCTTAAAAAGACCAAGACCAATCACACTAGAATATGCCCTAGATTACATCAATTCAGACGAATTAGTAGAGGTTACTCCTAACCACATTCGTCTACGTAAAAGAATCTTAAATACAGAAGATAGAAAGAAATTTGATGCAAGAATGAAAAATAACTAGAAATAGTTATTTTTTCTTGATATCTTTTTTGAAAAATACTATAATGTTTATAGGGTAGAGGTGATTGTATGAGACGCAGAAAGGGAAGTCAGAGAAACCAACAATTATCTGATGAAGAATTACAAAGAACACAGGTATTAAATTTACAAGATTTTAAAGAAACGGCAAGAATTGAAAGAATTTCTAGTAAGAAACCTGCTGTGATTGTAGCATTATTAGGAGTATGTTTAATTGCCATTGGATTAACGTTCCCAGCTATGCAATCTCTAGCTGCACGTAGAAGTGCTGAAAAGAGTAAGCAAGAAATTGAACAAAGAAAACAAGATATCGTAGAAGTAAAAGTAGAAAAAGCAACTTGCCACTTTGAAAGTTTAAATAATCCAAATGGAACAGATGAAAATATTAATATTACTTATACATTTGAAGATAATAAATTAATTGCATCTACAAAAGCATATATCTTAACAAAATCTGCAACAGCTACATCAGAACCTGCTGAGTTATCAAGTTACTTAGAAGCATTACAATCATTCTTAATTCGTTTGGATGGATATAACGTATCCGTACAAACAGTATCAAATGGATCTATCACAACCACAGAAGTTGATTATAAAAAAGTAGATTTAACACAAATCCCAGCAGCTCATCAATCTAACTACAGATTCAATGTATTATTTGAAAAAGATGCAACAAAAGAAGATGTCATGTTAGGAATGGCAAACGCTGGATATAGATGCGAATAAGAAAAAAAAGCATAAAAAAAACTGCATAACATTATGCAGTTTTTTCATTCTTTGATAAAGTACGAATTTCTTTAGCAGAAAGTCTAACTTTTGTTCCATCTTCAAGTCTATAAACTTGTAAATTTAAATTTTGTCTCTTTTTTGTTGCGTTTAAAGCGTGAGATCTTGTGTTTTTTACATTGTCTTTTCTAGTGGTAATATTAACTGCCATACTATCCCTCCTTCGGTATTTGTTCACTGCTTTATAACTTTACCATAAAAACCCTTTAAAGTCAAATAAAATAACAAGTTTTCATAGATAAAATCACTATACAGTATCTTTCTTTTTTGATAAAATAATAAGAAAGGAGGGATGGATATGTATATACCTTTATGGAATAAAAGCAATTATACCTTATTATCAAGTCTATTAAAAATAGATGATTTAATTGAATATGCTGAAAAAAACAATCTTCCTTCCATAGCCATTGCGGATACCAATATGTTTGGTACCATGGAATTTATCAAAAAATGTGAGAAAAAAGGAATTAAACCAGTCATTGGTTTAGAAATAAAATTAGAAGAATTCACGATTATTTTATATGCAAAAGACTATGAAGGTTATCAATCTTTAATGAAATTATCAACCATTCAAAATGAAAGAATAGTAACCATAGAAGATTTAAAAAAACACAATCAAAATATAGTAGGAGTCATTCCATTTGAAT
>CAMIXP010000027.1 GCA_946402785.1 uncultured Caryophanales bacterium
GTGAATTCAGATGTATTGATCAGGCAGAAGATGGTAGTTTGATTGCTCCACCAACTGTAAAAATGGAAGAAGCTCCTGGTAGAATTCATCGGGCAGCTCGCTATTTGAGAGATCGTGTGAATCGACGTGACCATTCTGTTCGGATACCTGCTGGGTCTAATGAACAACTTTATTTTAAATCAGAGTTTAGAGGTTCTTTCCCAGAAGATATGGATCATAATACTATTGTTCCAGAAGATGAATATCCTAGATCACGTTCTAGATAAAACTGATAGCAATATCAGTTTTTTTGTATTATGATAGATATAGGTGATGATATATGTATTCGATTCAAAGAAAAGAAGATATTCCTTATTTATTAAAATATCATCGTGCAAAAGATATGGTTAATATCATGAAATATTTTCCAGATTTAAGTCCTGTAGATGATTTAGCAGTTGTGGTGGATCAAGAGGATTATTTAAAACATCAAGATGAATTAGGAAATCTTACGAGTATTCGTAATGGAAATCCTACAACAGAACCTTGTATGAAATCAATTCCTGTGAAAGAAATTCATCCTAACATTTTAGAAGTATTAGAAGATATTAAAAAAGAAAATCCAAAGGGAGTTTTGATTCTTTTTCATCTCAATGTAGAGGCAACAGAACGATATGGTCGTTATGCGGGAATTAGTTTGGGAGTTTCTTTGGGGAACTTTGTTTATATTGATGCGGTATCTCGTGGATTTGATGGTCGTGAAGTATTAAAAGGAATTAGTTGTCATGAACGTTATCAAATTCCTTGGACGGATTTAAGAAGAATTAGTATCGATAACTTTCATGAGTATCAGACATTCCGCATTCCGGAAGATGATTATCAAACTTCTCGAGAAGAGAGAATTTCTTTTTTAGAATCTTGTGGAATTTCTAAAGAAGTTGCGGAAGAAAATGTTCCTGTTTCTTATCAAGATATTCCTGATTTTATTTGGCTTGATATTATCAAAAACATTTTGAAGGTATTAGAAAAAGAAGAAGACGTTTTAAGAAATGATGGTTTCTTAGAATTTAATTTAAGTGGACATACAGAAGGAAAGAGATTTAGACCATGGCAAATGGTTGACGATCAGAGAATGTAACATGGAGAAGATTTTTCGTAAATTAGTAAGAGACCGTATTCCTGAAATTATTGAAGGAAATGGTGAGGTTGCGGTTACTCGTATTTTAGATGAGGAAGAGTATCGCAAAGAACTCTATCGGAAATTATTAGAAGAGGGGCAAGAAGTTGTTTCTTCTCAAACTTCTTCAGAGACGTTAGAAGAACTTGCGGATGTTTATGAAGTTCTTCGTGCTATTGCTTCTTTAGAAGGAAAAAATATGAAAGATGTAGAAGACATAGCCAATCAAAAGAAGAAAAAAAGAGGGGCTTTCCAGAAGAGAATCTTTTTAGAAAAAACAAAATAGAAAAAGAGGGATACCATGAAATATGTACGTGTAATGGATGGGACGAAATCCAATGCAGGTGGTTTTGAATATAAGATTGATGAAGTGAATGAGACAAATCATTGGAATCCGAATGCAGATAATCCTAAAGATATGGGAGGATTTAATTTCTGTCAGGAAGATAAAATTCTTCGTTGGTTACATCGAGGAGATACTATATATGATGTGATTATTCCAGAAGGTGCAGAACTTGTAGAAGTAGATCATAAAAATTGTCCAAATGGATTATTTCGTTCGAATAAAATTATTGTGACGAATCCTAGAAAAGTAACAGAAGAAATGGTTTTTGATTTATATCATTTATCTCATTTACCAGAAAAATCCTATTATCAATGTTTTTGTACTTTGTTATTTCGTGGATATAAAAAGGTAGTGAAACAAATGGTAAAAGATCTTGTTCATAAAGAGAATGTTGATCGTGCTATTCAAGAATTAAAAGAATATGTAGAGATGGATGAAAATGGAGATATTCATCGTTTCCAACATCCAGCTTTTCAAAAAGATCTTTTAGAAGTATTTGACCAATTAAAAGAGATTCAACTAGGAGTTTAGAAGATTCAACAAATAATCGATAGGATTTTTTAAAAATGCTTGATATAATAGGTGTAGTTTGAAGGTGAAATTATGAAAAAATTTATTATAGGAATTATGTGTTTGTTTATTCTTTTTTTATTTACTGGATGTGAAGTTAAAAAAGATAATCAAGCTGCTTTAGATTTTAAAGAAGAGTATGAATCCTTAAATGGAGTTAAAAATAGTAGAGGAGTAGAACATCGAACGATTACGATTCCTGAGGATAATCCTTATGAAAAAGTTGATCCTAATCGTATTGTAGAAATGATTGAGAATAAAGAATCATTCTATTTATATGTAGGAGATTCTCTATGTCCTTGGTGTAGAAGTGTTCTTGAAAAATCTATTGAAGTTGCGAAAGAAAACAATATTGAAAAAATCTACTATGTAGAAATATGGGATGATGAGGGAACAGAAATTTTCCGTGATAAATATGAACTACAAGAAGGAGTTCCTGTTCAAACAATCGAAGGCGTTGATGCCTATCATACGTTACTTGAAACATTTGATAAAGTATTATCTGATTACACATTAAAAGATGAAGATGGTAAAACAGTAGAAGTAGGGGAAAAGAGAATTTATGCTCCTAACTATTTCTATATTCAAAATGGTAAAGTAGTAAGAATGGTAGAAGGTTATTCTTCTTCTTTGGAAGATCCTAGAGGAGAATTAACAGAAGAAGTATTACAAGATGAAGAAAAACAATTTATGAAATTATTTACCAGTGATACGATTTGTACAGAAGAAGGATGCTAAGGCATCTTTTTTTATGTTATAATGGTTTTAGAGGATGAGAGACGTTTGACTTTTATTCTTAGTCGTAGTATAATACCATGCACAGAAAAGGAGAGAGAAATAAAGATTTATGAAATCAAACAGTATAGAAGGACACTCGATTCATGATGATAGATCTGTACTTGAAATCGTTATTGATGAAAGAAACGAAGAATTAAGAAATGCTGAAATTCGTAAAGCTGCTGAAGCAAATAAAGATTATTTTGCTTTTGAAGGTGCTATTATGGATGATACAGATTTCAAGATTGTTATGATTCAAAGAGAAGACGATTTTATCATTCGATTACATGATTATTTATTAGGTGAAACTAAGAAGATTATGGATATGGACACAAGTTCTGATCCAAGTCCAAGATTAGTTCGTATAAATGATATGCTATCTCAATTGGAAGGTATTCCAGTTGTTCAAGAACATGTAATGCAATTGACGATGTCTGAAGAAGAAAAAGAACAAGAACAACAACCAGTTGAGGTTGCTCCTGAACAAGAAACAGCTGATGTATCTCCAGATGCTATTGCTGCTCTTGTTATGGAAAAACAAAAGGTTCGTAAAATGGGACCAATTCGTAGATATATTTATCTTCATATTAATAGAAGAAAAAAGTAGCAATCATGCTACTTTTTTTGTATAATTTAACTAGATAAGGATGTGTAATGATGAAAAAAATACTTTTATTATTTGTAATAGCTGTTTTCTTTTTAACAGGATGTGAATCTGAAGAAAGTAGTAATAGTCATAAAAGGGAGATCAAAGAAGTTACTTCTTTGGTTTGTATGATGACTGAGGAGAAGGAAGAAGAAGTAAAAGAGTATATCATTGAACTTTCTTTTTATGAAGGAAAACTAATTACCAAGAAAGATACTTTTAATTGGAGTAATAGTAAAAAAGAATCTTGTGATTTTTATAAAAAACGTGAAGAAATTTATAATGAAATGGCAGGGGTAAGAGATACCGTTACTTGTAGTGATACCAATGGTACGAGAACTACTATTTATACCATCTCTGAATTAATCCCAGAAGAAGTTCGTAGTGCGGAGTCTCGTTATATTCGTGAGAGTGGAGAATTTGATTATTCTTCTTATAAAACATATCGTCAAAATGAAGGATATCATTGTGTAGAAAACCATTAGAAGGTGAATTATGAAAAAAAGACAAATCATATATTTAATTCTAACGATTTTGTTTGTGATTCTTTCGATTGAAATTCTCCATCATACAGATTTATCTAATAATGTTTTAGTGAGTAAATCCATTCAATTGATTATTATTCTTTATTTGATTCGTATTTGTTATGGATGTTTTCTTTATATTCGAAGACAGTATCAACAACAAAAGTATTCTTATAGTATTATTATGAATTTAGGATTACTCTTATTTTTAGAGATTAATGTTGTTCGACATATTTTTCTATTTATTCAAAGTTGGGATGTTGTCCGTATTGAAGAGATTTATTTGAATACCTTAGAATCCTTCTCTTATTTTGCAATGCTTACATTACCATGTATTATTGTTTTATCCATTTATGCCATTATTACAAATGCTATTTTAATTAAAAAAGAAGGATTTCGTTATCAAAATATGTTAGGAATCTTTTTAGGAGTTCTTTCTTTAATTGGATTACTTGGTAGTCAGGCAATCTATATGATTACTTCTATGGTTGTTACGAGTTCTGTTGGGCATGTTATTAAGAGTTTTGTGGATATTTTATTAAATTCTACTTTGTCTTATTTTTATACCATTATTATTGCAACTTTATATTGTAATGTAGTTGCTTCTCGACATGTTCCTTCTTATGATAAAGATTTTGTTATTATTTTAGGATCTAAAATCAAAGAAGATGGAACTCTTACTCCTTTATTAAAGGGTAGAGTGGATAAAGCCATTGAATTTGGTAAGAAGCAATATGAAAATACGAAGAAAGAAATTTATTATATTCCTTCTGGAGGAAAAGGTCATGATGAAGTCATTGCAGAAGGGGATGCCATTCAAAAATATCTTTTGAAACAGGGAATTGATAAGAAATACATCTTAGTGGAAAATAAATCAACCAGTACCATTGAAAATATGAAGTTTTCTAATGATATTATTTTAAAGAAAAAGAAAGATGCTAAGATTTGTTTTTCTACTACGAATTATCATGTTTTCCGTAGTGGTGTCATTGCTAATGAATGTGGAATTGATTGTGAAGGAATGGGTAGTAAAACGAAATGGTATTTTTATACCAATGCTTTGATTCGTGAGTTTATTGCAAATTTGTTCCAAGAAAAAAGAAGACATATTGGGATTCTTTTGATCATTAATCTTTCAACTTTGATTTTGGTACTCATTGGATATTATTATCATTTTTTATGTATTTGTTAAGCAGGAAAAAGTTCCTGCTTTTTGTATGGAAAAAGCACTTGAAAAATGGTAAAATATTATATGAATATAGAAGGTGTTAAGATGAAAGGAATTTTTAGAAAAGAATTAAAAAGAGCTCTCAATATTGCTCCTTGGAGATACATGATTCTTATTTTTATTGCGATTGTGATTCGTGCTCTTTTATTAATTATCCCTGTTATTTTTAGTAATTCCATTGATTATATTACGGTTAAGAATTATGATGCTGCTATTATGCTTTTGGTATTCTTATTGGGAATTGTATTTGTTTATCGTATGTTTGAAAGCTTTTATATTTCTGCTTACTATAAACTTTATAATAAGTTATATGATTTTTATAACCGTTTAGCTTTAGATAAAACGGTTCATAATTCTTTATTTAGTTTATCGAGATTCTCTTCTGGAGAATATGCCAATATTGCGATAACGGATGTGGATGTTATTTGTACATTTTTCACAACAGGTGTTATTCGTGTTATTCAAATTATTGAATTCTTGGTTATTTATGTTTATTTCTATTCTTTAGATATGGTGATCTTTTCATCTGCGGTTGTTTTATCTGCTCTTATGATTTTTCTTGCGGTACGATATGGTAGAAAATTACAAAAATATAACGAGAAAAGAAAAGATTCTTTAGATGGAATGACGGCAGGTATCTATGGTTTCTTTAATAATATTAAAGAGATTAAAAGTTACCATTTATTTGATTTAATTAATAGTAAAGGTAGAAAAGAAATAGATTCTTATTTAGAGAAAAATGCAAAATACAGTGTTCATTATAATGTCAGTAATCATGTTTTCTTATACGTATTTGAAGCTTTTCGATTACTAAGTGTTTTATATGGATTATTCTTAGTTAAACAAGGACATTTTGCAGTAGGTACATTATTAATTATTTATAATTATTATCAAAAGATTATTGATAATTTTACTTCTATTTTAACGACGAATTTAGATTATCGAAATGTAATTGTTTCTTTGAATCGTTTTTATCGATTAGTAGAATATAGTAAAAAAGAAAAAGATGGAAAGATGCTTGAAAAGTCCGATATTCAAGGAAGTATTCATTTAGATAAAATCTTATATGGATTTCGAGATAATCCAACTTTGAAGAATGCTAGTATTGATATTCCAGAAAATGCAATTACGGTTTTATCTGGAAGAGATGATGCTGCACAGAATGGTATTTATGATTTACTATTAAAACTCAATCAACAACATGAAGGAATCATTCAAATTGATCAATATGATATTAATGAGATTGACGATGATTGTTACTACAAGATTATTTCTTGTGCAAGACGTCAAAGTAATTTGTTTGAAATTTCTATTAAGAGTAATTTAATGGCTATTAATGATAATTTTGATGATGTATTAGCAATTTCTAAGAGAATTGGATTACATGATAAGATTATGAAACTAAAAGATGGGTATGATACGGTATTAATGGATACAACTCCTATTTCTCAAAATACGAGAATGCTTTTAATTATTACTCGTTGTTTATTAAAAAAAGCAAAGATTATTTTATTAGATGATATTGTTGATAGTTTAGATAAAGAACATGAAAAATTAGTTCTTGATATTTTAGATGAATTAAAGAAAGATCATACGATTGTTATTATTAGTAATTCTTCTGAAGTTATTGCAAGAGCTGATCAAGAATTTGATATAAGTGATAAAAAAATAACGCCTGTTATATAATTCTTTTTTAGGAGGTGATAATATGAATTTTCTTCCATTCTTAGTAACTTGTAGTGGAGAACTAGGGAACTGTTGTAGTGATCCTGGTTTAGTAATGGTTATGGAAACATCTAGAAGAATTGTTGGATTGATTCAGATTATTGCTCCTATTTTATTATTAATTATGGCTACCATTGAATTTACAAAGTTAATGACGAATCCAGAACGTAAGGGTGGATTGAAAAGAATTCATAATCTTTTTGTCAGTGCTATGCTTGTTTTCTTTGTTCCTGTGATTGCTTCTGCTTTTTTTGGAATGTTACCACAGTCTATGAATATTTCTGCCTGTTGGCAACAAGCAAAAGTATCGGCAGAGTCTCGCAGAAGCTTATCGTTTGAATATGTATCTCCTTATGAGAAAGATACAAGGTCGACTATTTTTGTGAATCCAGGAGATTATGAAAAGGGTACTCCGAAGCCAACTCCTTCTAGTACAACAGGAGGAAGTAGTGGCGTTATCTATGATGCGATAGCACCTGGTTCTGCACAAGGAATCTTAGAAGGGGCTGAAAAAGTACATACCATGTATGAACAAAATAAATGGGCTTACTATTCTAATTTAAATCAACTTCGTTGGGGAGATATTCGTTATTCAACAAACAATCCTTCTCGTATGACTTGCTGTGCTACTTTTGTTGGATCTGCTCTTTATATTGGTGGTATTTTTTCAGAATCTGAACTTAATAAATATAACTATAATTCTCAATATGGAATTAGTAAATTATGTCAGGAACATGGTTGGACAAAAATTACCAATTATTCTCAACTTGCTCCTGGAGATATTGTTATTATGACATCTCCAAGTAGTGGAGGTGCTCCTGGACATGTTCAAATCTATGCTGGAAATGGAACTTGGTATAATGCTGGAAGTACGAATGCCATTCAAAGAGCCAATCCTTATTCCGGTGATGCTAGTTCTAGGTTTTTATGGGCATGGAGAATGCCTGCATAAAGGAGTGATGTTATGAAGAAAAAATATCAAAAAAGATTCGTTCCTTATGCTGTTGTTGCGGGTGTATTTCTTCTCATCATGATTGGATATTTTTGGTATCAAAAGAGTAGAGAAAATTACAATTACTTAAAGATTGATTCTTCCAAGTATTTTGTTTATACCATCTCTCAAACACAGAATGGTCATTATTATCAATACCAACCTTATTTGAATTTAAAAGGAGATTTGGGAAGAGTCATTAATCAAGATATTGATTCTTACGTTCAAAGATTTAATAAAGAAGATGTTTGTATTACTTATGATTATGATGTGAGTGGAAATTTATTGTCCTTAGTTATCAAAGTAGAAGATTATGGTTATGCAGAGTCTGCAGCAATTCTTTCTTTCCGTACTTATAACATTCATTTAAAACGATTAGAATTGATTGGTGATGAAGAATTATTCTCTTATTATGGAATTCAATCGAGTGATGTAGAGTCTCTTTTAAACCAACAACTACGTCTGTACTATCAAGATTTGCAATCTAAAGGAGATCTATCCAAGAGTTGTGATTATGCTTGTTTCTTAGAAGCTAGAAATATTGATGAAGGAATGAAAGATACTTCGTTTTATGTACGAGAAGGAAAGTTAGTTGCGTATAAACCATATACTTTTATTCAAACAGAAGCATCTCCTGAAATTGTGTATAATTTTGTTTTAACAAACTAGGAGGATTTTATGGCAGAATTAAGAGATTTATATGATTTTCATGGAAATAAAACAGAGTTAACTTATCACAAAGGAGATCCGATTCCAGAAGGGTATTACCCGATGGTCGTGATGGTTGTGATTCGAAATTCAGAAGGGAAATTTTTAATGCAAAAACGAGTTCCTTCTAAAGGAGGAGATTGGGGAGTTACTGGAGGACATCCAAAAGCAGGAGAGACTCCTATGGAAGGAATTGTTACTGAAGTAAAAGAAGAATTAGGACTTGATTTTTCCAAAGAAACATTTATCCAATATGATTCTGGTTGTGACGGAAAAGATTGCTTTAAAATGTATTATGTGAATAAAGATATTGATTTAGATGATATTATGATTCAAGAAGATGAATTAAGTGAAGTAAGATGGTTTTCCATGGATGAATTACAACATATGGTAGAAACACATGAATTAAATGAGGATCAAATTGCTTGCTTTGTGAAAGTTTGTCGTTATTTAGAAAGACATCCGTAAGATGTCTTTTTTCTTGTCTTTTTTTTAAATGATGTTATAAGTCACTAGTAGGGGGAATGATGGATGAAATTAACATTCGTAAATAGAGATGCTGTTAAAAAGGCTTCTAAAACAGGAGCTTTGGTTTTAGCTGCTGGTATTTTGGCTTGTACTTTATCTGGATGTGACAGAGAAGTATCTACCAATGCAGGAGTTCACTATGATGTAATTGATACCATGAATCAAGACATCGCAACTTCTGGAATTGAACAAGTTATTGATGTTCCAGGAGAAAATTTTAAATTAGTAATTCACTATCGCTGTATCTTAGAAGATAATGCAAAATGGACCATTACATCTGATAAAGAAATGTATATGGATATTCGTACACAAGGATTAGATCCAAATACAAAAGTATTCATTGATAATGTACATATTGATACAACGATTCGTAGTGTTTATCCATCTGTTGATGGTATTACACAAGATTCTATGGATGATCGTGTTCACAATGCACAAATGTTAGGTTTTCCTATTTCAGATACAAATACTTATAGTAATGTTAATAGTATTGAGGGACAAAACCAAACTTTCATGCAAGGATCTTTTTATGGATTTAATGGTTATGGCAGTGGTTCTATTTCTGAAAAGAGATATGTGGAATCTGATTATTTAAGTGGTGGTGTTTATGCCAATAAGATTAATTCTGTTGTGGATTTAATTATTCAAAAACCAGATGGTACTACTACTTGTGTATCTGTACCATCTACCATTGGAGTTTCTGTATGGCCATATATTAAAAGAGTTAATAATAATGGAACTGCTTTCTATCGTTATTACTACTATGATGAAAAAGCAGGTAGAATGGAATATAAAGATTATAACGAAGAAGAATATAAACAACTTACAGGTGCAGGATTTCAATATCATAAATAGTTCAATTAGTTTACATATAAAAAAGAAGAAAATCTTTCTTCTTTTTTTTCTATGATATAATAAAATGGAAGGATAGGAAGTGATTTTATGGATATTGGTTGTTCATCCTCTGATGTAGCTTTTATTTTTAGTATCTTAAAAAATATTATGAAACTCATTCAAATCATTGGTCCTATTCTTGCGATTATTGCACTGGCTCTTCATTTCATTCAATTGATGAAGGATCCTGATAATAAAAAGTTATTACCTAAAATTAAGAATACGATTATTGCGTTGTTATTGTTATTTTTTATTCCTGTATTTGTGGATGCTTTATTTGGAATGTTAGGTTCTAAAACTTCTTTTAGTGCTTGTTGGAACAGTGCTGGTGGGATTTCTTATAGTCATACATATATTGATCCTTATGGGGATGATAAAACAACTTTTTATCAAGACCCAAAAGATTATGAAAAAGGGAAACCTAAGAGTTTACCTTCTCAAGTAGATGATGGAAAATACAGTCAGTATGAAACGATTGCTACTTGTAATAGTGAGACAATGAAATTTAAAATTATTCGTGTTAGTGGACAAGATTTAGCGATTATTTGGGTACAAGACCCTTTGAAACAATTTAATGGAGGATTAGCAGCAGCTAATTCGAAAGCAAGACTTCCTGCTGAAACGATTCTTAACAATGAAATTAATGCGAATGGCCTTCAAAGTAAATGTTTGGTAGCAGTTAATGCTAGTTTCTTTAGTTATAGTACCAATTCTCCTGTTAGTGGTGTTGTTATTAATCATGGAAAGATTGCGAAGAATGAAGGGAATGCAGGAGGATGTATTGGAGTTAATAAAGAAGGAAAATTAATTGAATGCTCTCATCAGTCGGCAGAGGCTATTTTAAAACAAGCTGTTCGTAATACCTTTGGTATTAGTAGTAGGGCAGGACTTGATAATACAGGAGCTAAGGCTAATCGTACTCAAATCTGTCAGATTGATACGAATAATTTCGTCTTGTTATCGGGATCTGGAACTGTTGGTGGAACTGCTCTTATTACGAAGAATGTTACCGGATGTGCAGAGTCTTTTAACCTAGATGGTGGTGGAAGTAGAAAGTTATTCTATAAAACACAAACTTCTGGTCTTACCAAAGTATTTGGAGGAGACAGAACAGTACCAGATATGTTATATTTTTCAGAAGCATAAAACAGGTTTTTCCTGTTTTTTATTGTCTTTTTATAGTACCTATGTTGGGATAAAAAACATAAAATCATTTAACGGCTGGCTTTGGAGGAAAAACGATTTTATAAAAAATACCTTATCGGTATTTTTTTTATGAATAATGATATAATAAAGTAGAAGGTGACTCTATGAAAAAGATATTATTGATTGGATGTCTTGTTGTCGTTATCTTAGGTGTTATTATATGTTTATTATTATTTCATAAAGGAAAAGAATATTATATTACCGATCATGAACATTTATATGATGCGGCAGTTGCGTATTTAATAGAAAATGATACGAATCCGGAAAAGAATCGTGATCGATATAAAATGTTTGCAGAATATGAAGGATTTGGAATTACAGAAGACAATGAATATCGTTATGCTTATTTGTGGATTTCAGAATCATCTTATTACGTAAAGAATAATCAACTTATTAGTGGCTCTGGAAGTTCTATGCCTTATAAATTTACATTTCTAAAGGATGAAGTAAAAGTTGTTTGCTATGAAATACCGATGGATGGTAGTGAGTATGTTCCTTCTATTCGAAAAATGTTTCCTAAAAACATCGCAAAAAAAGTTTTAAAATACCAATATCAGGACGATCGATTAATGGAAGAAGTAAAAGAGTATTATTCGGATTTAGAAGATCCAACTATTTATTTTACGATTGGAGATTCTTATACCTTTGATGGAGAAATCTATGAGGCTGGAAAAGATTATATTTTAGTAAAAGTACTAGAAGATTCTGATTTATTTCATGTATCTGATAAAGTAAAAGTTGCAATCAAAAGACCAACGAGTGGTGTTGCGGATTTCTATGTTCCAGGGAATCGAGTAAGAATTTATTTTAATGGAAATATTAATGAATCCGATCCTATGCAAATAGGGGCAGATAAAGTAGAATTAATATCATAAGTGAGGAGATTGTTATGGATCAAGACTTTGAAACCTTATACAAAAAAGCTTCTGAATTAACAGGAGTGAAAGAATTAAATAAAAGCGTTTCTTATGCACATGTTGGATGTGCTTTAATGACTGACCAAGGAAATATTTATACAGGTATTTGTATTGATGCTCCTTGTGGAATTGGTTTTTGTGCAGAACATGCTGCAATTGCTGAAATGTTAAAAAATAATGAGTCAAAAATTGCAAAGATTATTGCAGTTGGTAAAACCGGAATTCTACCACCATGTGGTAGATGTCGTGAACTAATCAAACTTGTTAACTCTGATAATATGAAAACACAAGTGATGATTGCAAAGGATACAATTGTTACTTTAGAAGAGTTACTTCCAAATGCTTGGATTGCATGATATAAAACGAGAATAGAGTAGAAAAATCTACTCTTTTATGTTATAATATCTAGTCGTTAGGAAGCGATATTCATGAAATATGATGTTTCTCGAGAAAAAGAAAAATTGATTCAAGTAAATGAAAAATTGGTTCATTATTTGAGAAAATATCCAAAAACGAAATTATCTCTTACGGCTATTGGGAATTCTATTAGTGATGGATTCTCTATGGCAGAACCAGGAAGACTATTATTAGATAGAAATCTTGGATTAATTGATTTTGGAAAACAAAATGGTTTAGATGTTGAGACTTATCAATTATCTCGTAGT
>CAMIXP010000028.1 GCA_946402785.1 uncultured Caryophanales bacterium
AAGACAAGAATTACAAAAACTAGAAGAATCCAGTGGATTTATTAAACATAATCACTTTCATGTAGAAGAAGTAGAAAAAGCAAAGAAAACAGTATTATCTGTAGAATTAAAAGAAGAAGCTTTAAATCCATATGGTTTTGCTCATGGAGGATTAATATTTGGATTAGGAGATACTGCAATGGGAATTACAGCAAGATCAACCGGAAGAAATGCAGTAACTTTGAATTCCACAATTACATACTTAAGACCAACCGTAGGAAAAACATTAAAAGCAGAAGCAGAAATGATTAAAAATGGAAAAAAGACCTGTTATTTAAGATGTAATTTTTATGACGAAAAAAACAATTTAACTGCCATCATGGATGCTAGTTATTATTATACAGATTAGGAGGTGTCATTTATGACCGATAAAGAATTATTTGAAAAAACAAAAGACTATTTAGGAACAAAAGTTGTTCTACAAGGATGGGTTAGAAATCATAGAAAACAAAAAGAATTTGGATTCATTGATTTTTCAGATGGAACATTTTTTAAGCATGTACAAATCGTTTATGATAACAAATTAAAAGATTTTGATGAGATTCAAAAGATAAGAGTAGGAAGTAGTATTAAAGTAGAAGGAGAAGTAGTAGAGTCTCCAAAAGAAGGACAAGAATTTGAAGTACAAGCAACTTCTGTAGAATTGTTAGGAGATTGTCCAGAAGATTACCCAATGCAACCAAAAGCTCACTCAAGAGAATTCTTAAGAGAACAAGCATATCTTCGTCCAAGAACGAACCTATTCCAAGCAGTATTTAGAATTCGTAGTGTAGCTGCAATGGCCATTCATGAATACTTCCAATCAAATAACTATTTATATGTACATACACCATTAATCACAACAGCAGATTGTGAAGGATCAGATCAAATGTTTAAAATAACAACCCTAGATTTAAATAATCTTCCAAAAGGAGAAGATAAGAAAGTAGATATGTCAAAAGATTTATTTGGCGCAACTTCTTATATTACAGGATCAGGACAATTACATGGAGAAACATTTGCTCTAGCATTCAATCGTATTTATACATTTGGACCAACATTCCGTACAGAAAACTCTAATACAAAGACACACGCAAATGAATTCTGGATGATTGAACCAGAAATGTCATTCTGTGATTTAAATGGATTAATGGACATTGAAGAAGAAATGTTAAAGTTTATTGTAAAATATGTATTAGACAGATGCCCTGAAGAAATCGCATTCTGTGATAAATTTGTAGAAAATGGATTAAAAGAAAAATTAGAAAAATTACTTGCTTCTCATTTCACAAGAGTTTCTCATCATGAAGTAATTGATATCTTAAAAGAAGCAAAAGAAAAATGGGAATTTGAACCAAGTTATGAAGAAGATATTGCCAAAGAACATGAGAAGTATATTACCGATCATTTTGGTGGACCAGTATTCATTACGGACTGGCCAAAAGATATTAAAGCTTGGTATATGAAAGTAAATCCAGACAACAAGACAGTTGCTGCTGTTGACCTACAAGTACCAGGCGCAGGAGAATTAATGGGTGGTTCTCAAAGGGAAGATGATTATGACACATTAATGGCTCGTGCAAAATCAATGGGTGTTGATACCGACTCTGTAGATTGGTATATGAACCTAAGAAAATTCGGAGGATGTGTTCACTCAGGATTTGGTATGGGATTTGAAAGATTAGTTATGTACCTAACAGGAATTGAAAACATCAGAGATGCTATTCCATATCCAAGAACACCAGGAAACTGTGATTATTAAAAGAGGAAATATCCTCTTTTTTGTTTACAAATTAATTGTAAAAGCAATTACTGAATTTGTTAATTAACAGTAAATTGACGATATATGCTTTTCATGAAAAAAACATCATGTTATAATAAAAAACAGGTTGGTACAAATATGAAAACAATACAAGCAGAAACCAATATTGGTTTAGTAAGAAAAAATAATGAAGATGTTGCTTTAGCAATTACACACCCAAAAGATGAATCCATTCACCTTCTTTTAGTAGCGGATGGAATGGGTGGAAAAGAACATGGAGAGATTGCATCTTCTTATACAGCAAAAACATTTGAAAAATGGTTTAAGACAAGAAGTCCAAAAGTACTAAGTGATTGTGAAAAAGTAGAAGATCAAATCATAGAACTTGTGGATAAAATTAATGAAGATATTATCAAAAAACTAGGACAGAATATGTCTGGAACAACCTTATCTCTTGCATTAATTAACAGAAATGGAACAGTTATCGCCAATGCAGGAGATTCTAGAATCTACATGTATCGTAATAAAAAATTGATTCAAATATCAGAAGATGATTCCGATGTTTGGTATTACTACAAATATGGAATGGTTCGAAAAGATGATTTAAGATTCTTTTATAATAACAACATTATTACAGCTTGCATTGGACTTGCGGATGATATTTGTACGGTAAAAACAGAAATTATCGAAAATAATTATGATCTTCTTCTTTTGGTAACAGATGGAGTAACGGATTTAATTACGGATAGAAAAATTAAGAAACTAATTGAATCTCATCGTAATAAAGATATCTTGAAAAAGATTGTACATGAAGCTGTCTACGTAGAACAAAACTTAAAAATACCACTACGTTTAAAGCATAAAAAACTATCAAAATACATTCTTCCATTCCATGGAAGAGACAATGCATCCGGTGCTATCTACATCAAAAGATAGGGTAAAACTTGAAAAAATAAGCAAAATATGATATAATATCTCTACCAATTGGGGGTAGAGGGTTATGAGTCAAAAACAAAAAAAGATACTAGTGCGTTTAGACGTATTAGAAGTAGTATTATCAATTATTGGATTTATTTTATGCTTTATGATTTTCGCAATGACAAATGCAAATGAAAGATATTTCTTCTTTGCAGTAACACTTGCATTAGGAATGAATATTATTCATAGTATAAAAGAACTTATGAAAAGAACAGAAAAACCTAGAGTATTAAAATATTCTAAGAAGATAATTGGTGAAAAAAGTTTAGAAAAGGTGTCTTATTAGACATCTTTTTTTGTTTTATAAAAATACTTTCTTTTTTTTTATATAATTATTTGCTATAATAAAAGCATAATAGAGGGTGATTTGTGATGCTAGGAAAAATTGAAGAAATAATCGACAACCAGGTCAAAATCAAACTAGATATCGACATGACGGAACAACCTAGTTTAGTAAATTTACATGTCATTTTCGAGGACGGAAACAAGAAAATCGTCGCAGAAATTGCCAATACGAATAAAGAATTTATGTTTGCGAACGTAGTAGGTGAAATTGTAAATGGTGTTTTTACTCCAGGATCAAGTTCAAAACCATCTTTCCGTTCAAAAGTAAGAATCATCGATATGTCTGAACTAGAATTAATTCTAGGAAAACAAGAATTAACACGTGGAGTAACAAACTTTGGAACTAGTAATGTATATGATGGATATAAGATTAATGTCAGCATCAATGACTTTTTCAATAGCCACTTTACGATACTAGGAAACTCTGGTTCTGGTAAGAGTAGTGCTGTTGCATCAATCTTACAAAAATTATTTACAGGACCAACACCTCCTATTAATTCCAGCTTATTCTTTTTCGATGCATATGGAGAATATACGAATGCATTCTCAAAATTACATGAAAGAAACCCACAATTGGGTTATAAAGCATATACAACGAATATCGTAGATCCAGACTGTGAAGTATTAAGAATTCCAGTATGGTTACTAGATGTAGATGACTTAGCATTATTGCTAGATGTAACGTCACCTGCCCAACTACCAATTATTGAAAAAGCAATCAAGCTTGTTCAAATCTTAACAGGTAGAAGTGAAAGCGTTATTCGTAGAAAAAATGATATTATTGCGAGAGCAGTTCAAGATATCTTATTAAGTGGAGCAGAATCTACGAAAATAAGAGACCAAGTTATGGGTGTATTAACCAAGTTTAATACAACAACCTTAAATCTAGAAAGCCCAATCGTACAACCAGGATATACAAGAACATTAAAACAATGTCTATATGTTGATAAGATTGGTAAGATGCAAGAAATGGAATTGGTTGTAGAATTCATCCGAGGATACATCATTGAAGATGAAGTATTAGAAGATGTAGATGCCAATCCATATTATTCCTTAAATGATTTGGAACTTGCAATGGACTTTGCATTAATTAGTGAAGGTATTTTAAAGAGTGATAAAGTATTCGATAATGCCAATGTTATGAGTGTTCGTCTTCATACTTTAGCAACTGGAGAAAACAGACACTACTTTACGTATCCAAAATATGTAACAAAAGATGACTTTATTGAGTCACTTCTAATCAATCCACAAACAGGAGCCAAAGCACAGATCATTAACTTCAACATTAACTATGTAGATGATCGTTTAGCAAAAGTAATCACAAAGATTCTATCAAGAATGCTATTCCAAAAAGCTAGTACACTAAAGCCAAGAGGAAGTAGAGCATTCCACATTATCATTGAAGAGGCACACAGATATGTTCAACATGATAGTGATATTGAAATCTTAGGATATAATATCTTTGAACGTATTGCCAAAGAAGGACGTAAGTATGGTATCTTCTTAGCAATGATTACCCAAAGACCGAGTGAACTGTCAGATACCTGTGTATCTCAGTGTGCTAACTTCTTAATCTTAAGAACAATGCACCCAGTGGATTTAAAATATATTAAAGAAATGGTACCGAACATTTCCTCAGAAATTGTTCAACAATTGAAGAATTTGAAACCAGGAAATTGTATCGCATTTGGTACAGCATTTAGAGTTCCAACCTCTTTATACATTGATTTACCAAATCCAAAACCATTATCAAATAACGTTGATTTGGAAACAGTTTGGTATACAGGACAAGCAGTTGCTCCAACAACAGATGTATCTGCTTTAATGACAATGCAGGTAAATCAACAACAACCTAGACAATTCTAAAGAAAATAGAATGATAAGAAAATGTAAAATTTTACTTTTTCTTTTCAAAATAATATGCTAAAATAATCATAGTAGAAATATTAAACAAGATTTTAATATGGTATGAGATATAAAAATAAAGGAGTAGGTAACGTGAAAGATAAATTAAAAGGATTTTTTGGTGCAGCAGAAGAAACAGAAGAAAGAACAGAAGAGGAAGGATTTTATAAGACTTCTAGAGAAGAATACCATGAACAAAATGGTATAGCAGGTTCTAAGATGATGCTTTTAGAACCACGTGCATATTCTGAAAGTCAACAAATCGCAGATTATTTAAAAAGAAGAAATGCAGTAGTTGTAAACTTAAAAAGAGTAACTCCAGATCAAGCAAAAAGAATTGTAGACTTCTTATATGGTACAATTTATGCCATTGATGGAGATATTCAAAAATTAGGTGGAGGAATTTTCCTATGTACACCAAATAATGTTGTAGTAGATGGTAAGATTAGTGATGAAAATGCACAACAAGCTAATCCAGCAAAGCCAGGTGCAGATTATTTGAATGAGAAAGAAGAAACAGAGGACGATTTCTTTTAAAAACAACTCATCATCTCTGAGGTGATTATATGAAAAAATTTAGTTCTGAAACTAATGGATATAATCGAGAAGAAGTTAATGATTTTATAAAAGAGGTTATTCAAGAAACAGAAGGAATGACAGATAAATATCGAGAACAAGAAGAAACAATTAAACGTCTTCAAGAGGAAATCAACCAGTATCAAAAATTAGAAACATCGATTAAAGATGCTGTTAATGTATCAGAAAGTGAAAGAATTATTGCGGATGCAAAAAAAGATGCATCAGAAATTATTAATGAAGCACTAAGAAGTGCAGAAGAGATAGACGCTCAGAGAAGAATCTTAGAAAAAAATATGGAAATCTTCAAGAAAAAATTAAAACTCATTGTAGAACAACAAATGGTAATTGTTGAAAAAATTAATGAATTAGAAATAAAAGAATAAGTAGACAATCCGTCTACTTTTATTTTAAGGAGATGCCTATGAAAGAAGAATCGACAAAAAAGATTAAAAAAATCGAAGAATTAAAAGATAAAAAAGAAGAGGAAAAAGACACAGAAATTCTAGAAGAGGAAGAAGAATTAGAAGAAGAACCTCAAGAAGAAGAGAAAGAAGAAGAACCTGTAGAAGAAAAACCAAAACTAGATAAGAAGAAAATCATCATGATAAGTTCTATTGCAGGAGCTGTTCTTCTAATATTAATTATTTTAATTCTATGTATTGTATTCAAGAAAGAAAAGAAACAAGAACCTAAAAAGAGTACAAACGATGGATCTTTCGTATCAATCTTAAATCAATCTCTAGAAAGTGGAGAATTTGATAAAGAAATCAAAAGAGGATTAAAAGAAAATGGAATTCAAACAAAAAAGGTAAAAGTTCTATACTTAGATATTGATTCAGATGAGATGCAAGAAATTGTTGTTTATGCTGAAGAAAATAAGAAGGCCGTTCTTTTAAGCCTAGAAGTAGAAGAAGATATTGTATATGATGAATTCTATCCAATTGATGGAAATGATGCCTTAGGATATGGATATTCTTCTGAAAGAGGAGAAACCCTTTGGTATATTCTATACAATGGAAATGTAGTGATTATATCTGATACAAAGAAGATTATTAAAGCAGAAGATTATATAGAAAACTATGTAGGTTTAGCATATAAATATAAAGGAAAAGTAATCGTAGAAAATGGATTAGATTACAAATTTGATCAAAAACTAGATGCTGAAAAACTAGAAAAAGAAGCTTTAACTGGAGAAATCGTATTAAAAGATAATAATATTAAAATAGAAGATGCGAAGAGTATCTATGATCAATATTTAATCGATAAAGCAGAAAAAGAAAAGAAAGAACAAGAAGAAGCAGAAAAAAAGGCAAGAGAAGAAGAGGAAGCAAGAAAAACAAAAGGAACACTTCAAATTGGAAAATATGCCTATAAATATGGAAATTATAAACTTTATAATGCTGATAATGAAGAAGTAGGAGATGTTTCTCTATACTCAGATTTAACTTGTGTCTATAAAGGACAAGCTTGTACATACACAATTGGAGATGTAAGAGATGCCAGTGATTCTCTAGTTCCTGGACTTGCATTAAGTACAGGACAACACTTCATCACAACCGTAGATGAAGGAATTATGATTGAGCCAAAAACATCCAATTTATTGAAATATGTAGGGTAAAACAAGGAAAGAATCGCAAAATAAGGTTGTTTTCAAGAAAAAAGTGTGCTATATTAGTTCCTGAAAGCAAGAGCGAAAGACGGAATATTTCGGGATTGGTAGAGAGTCTATGGCTGGTGAAAATAGATAACGAAGGAATATTCGGATCACTTTCAAGTGCGATTTATGGATAAGATAAATACGGTAACGCGTTATAGTTTTTAAGATAAGTAATATACTTATAAATTAAGGTGGTACCACGAACAATTCGTCCTTAGACGGATTGTTTTTTTGTTTATGAAAAGGAGTGATAGTATGAAATTCAAAAAATTAGACAACGCAAAAACAAGTGAAGTAGAAAAGAAATACAGTGAGTATTGGGACAAGAATAAGATTTTTGAAAAAAGTATTAATCAAAGAAAAGAAAACTTTGTATTCTATGATGGACCAGCTACTGCTAATGGTATGCCAGGAATTCACCATATGATGGCTAAGTTATTAAAAGATACAATCTGTAAATATAAAGCAATGCAAGGATATCGTGTCGTACGTAAAGTAGGATGGGATACACATGGTCTACCAGTAGAAGTTCAAGTAGAAAAAGAACTAGGATTCAATGGTAAAGGTGATATTGAAAAATATGGTATCAAAGAATTCAACCAAAAATGTCGTGAAAGTGTTTGGAAAAATGAAAAATACTTTACACAATTCACGAAAGAAATGGGACAATTCATTGATTTAGAGAATCCATATGTAACCTATGATAATAACTATATTGAAACAGAATGGTGGATCTTAAAGAAAATCTTTGATGAAGGATATATCTATGATGGATTAAAGATTGTTCCTTGGTGTCCACGTTGTGGTACAGGACTTGCTTCTCATGAAGTAGCACAAGGATATAAAGAAATTTCTGTTAATACAGTATATGTTCCATTCAAAGCAAAAGATGAAGAAAATACGTATTATTTAGTTTGGACAACAACACCTTGGACATTAATGTCAAATGTCGCATTATGTGTAAACCCAGATGAAGAATACGTAAAATGCTTGTCAAAAGGATACAACTTCATTGTAGCTAAAAAATTAGCAAATCAAATCTTAGGAGACTCTTATGAAGTAGTAGAAACATACAAAGGAAAAGACTTAGAAAATAGAGAGTATGAGCAATTATTACCAATCTTAAAAACACCTGAGAATAAAAAAGCATTTATTGTTACCTGTGATAATTATGTAACAATGGAAGATGGTACTGGTATCGTTCATATTGCTCCAGCTTTTGGACAAGATGACTACGAAGTTGGATTAAAATATGATTTAGCAATGTTAAATCCAGTTGGAGAAGATGGATGCTTTACAGAAGGACCATGGAAGGGTAGATTAGTAGTAGATCCAGAACTAGAAGTAGAAATTATTAAATACCTAGCTAGTGAAGATAAACTATTTAAGAAACAAAAGATGAACCATGATTATCCACATTGTTGGAGATGTAAGACACCACTTGTTTACTACTCAAAACCATCTTTATATATTAAAACAACTGCAAAACAAAAAGAAATTATTGAAGAAAACAAGAAAGTTAACTGGTATCCAGATTATGTTGGAGAAAAACGTTTTGGTAACTGGTTAGAGAATATGAATGACTGGGCTATCTCTAGAAATAGATATTGGGGTACACCAATCCCTCTATGGAGATGTGAATGCGGTCATGATGAAATGATTGGTTCTCGTAAAGAATTAGTAGAAAAAGCAATCGAAGATATTGATGAAACAATCGAATTACATAGACCATATGTAGATGATGTTCATATTAAATGTCCAAAATGTGGTAAGACAATGAAGAGAGTTCCAGATGTAATGGACTGTTGGTTCGATAGTGGAGCAATGCCTTTTGCACAATACCATTATCCATTTGAAAATAAGAAATTATTTGAAGAACAATTCCCAGCAGACTTTATTTCTGAAGGAATCGATCAAACAAGAGGATGGTTCTATTCACTAATTGCTGTATCAGTTTTTGTAACAGGAAAATCTCCATACAAAAACGTATTAGTAAATGACTTACTATTAGACAAAAATGGACAAAAGATGCATAAGTCTAGAGGAAATGCCATCTCTCCATTTGAAATTATGGAAGAGTATGGAGCAGATACCGTTAGATTTTATATGTTATATGCATCTCCAGTATGGACTCCATTAAAATTTGATGTAGATGGATTAAAAGAAATCTATTCAAAATATAATTCAACATTCAAGAATGCTTATTCATTCTTTGAAATGTATGCGAATGCAGATCATATTGATCCAAGAGAATATGATGTTCCAGTAAAAGATAGAGAACTAATTGATAGATGGTTATTATCAAAATTAAATAAATTAATCAAAGAAGTAACAGCTGCTTATGATGAATATGATTTAAATAAAGCAGCAAAATTAATTGTTCCATTCTTAAATGATGATTTATCAAACTGGTATATCAGAAGTAATAGACGTAGATTCTGGGATTCAGAATTAACAACCAGCAAAAAAGCAGTTTATCAAACAACCTATGAAGTATTAGTAGCATTATGCAAACTATGTGCACCAATGACACCATTCTTAACAGAAGAAATCTATGAAAAACTAACAGGAGAAAAATCTGTTCATCTAGCAGACTTCCCTAAATATGATAAGACATTAATCGATGAAACAGTAGAAGAAAGAATGGACTTAGTAAGAGATGTTTGTTCTCTAGGTAGATTTGCTCGTGAAGAAGTTAATATCAAAGTACGTCAACCAATTCAAAGTTTAATCTTACCAAAGAGTGATGAACTAATTATTGGAGACTTACTACCTGTTATTGAAGAAGAATTAAATGTTAAAGAAGTTAAATTCATGAATGATATGACAGAATATTTGGAATATATCGTTAAACCAAACTTCCAAGTATTAGGAAAAACGTTAGGTCCAAAGATGAAAGAATTACAACAAATCATCTCAAAACTAACAAGTAATGAAATTGCAGAAATTAGTGAAAAAGGTCTAACAGTAAAATTAGATGGAGAAGACTTTGAATTAAACAACGAAAACACTATTGTATCTATTAAACAAAAAGAAGGATATGCATCCACATCTAATAATAGAACAATCGTAGTATTAGATACTGAATTAACAGAAGAATTAATCTTAGAAGGATTAGCTCGTGAATTCGTACGTAAAGTTCAATCTCTTCGTAAAGAAGCAGACTTCGTCATCACAGATCATATTAAAATCTACTATAATGGAACCGATAAAGTAGAAGAAATGCTAAAAACATTTAAAGACTACGTAATGGGTGAAACATTAGGAGATGAATTAGTAAAAGATATTGCTTTAACAGAAGAATATAAATGTGATTTAAATGAAGAAGAAGCCTATATTAAAGTAGAGAAAATACGTTCTAAATAATAGAACGTATTTTTTTGAAAGTTGTTTGACAAGAAGAGATAAGACCACTATAATTATATTAGAAAAATAAAAAGAGGAGATTCCATATGAGTAAAAAAATTTTATATATCGTATTATTAATAGGGGTTGCCCTTACCCTTACTGGATGTAAAGAAAGACATATTCCTAATTCCCTAGATGTAACAAAAACAAAAGAAGTACAATTGTTTCAATTAAAGACAATTATTCCTGAAGAATATAAAGAAATGGAAAAGAAGAGTAATTTCTTAGGATTTCAACATGAATACAAAAAAAGATATTATTCAGATTTAACATTCCAAAGTGATCCAATTGATGAAAAAGAACTAGCCACTGCAGAAGATTATTTGAAAGTTGTTTTAGGAGAAAAAGAATCCAAAGAATACAAAGTAAAAGAAGAAACAATCGATGACATTGCTTGGACAAAAGCAACCTTCCAATCACAATCAGGAAAAGAAGAAGTATTCTATAATTCAGAAGTATATATTGCTCGCTATGAAGGACGTTTCTACGCAATCGTATTTGGGTATAACTATAAAGATAATAACTACAAAAAAACAATTAAACAAATTATAGAGAATGTAGAATTTAAGTAGAAAGTAAAAGATATGTCATACATATCTTTTTCTTTTGGGGATTCTTTTCATTTTAAGACATTTAGTGTAAAATGATAATAGGGTGTATAGTATGAACTTAGATATGGATAGAATTAATGAAGTATTTGGAAAAAGTATGATTTTTAATATTCAAGCTAACAAAGAAGACTTTCTTCAAAATATCAAATATATGCAGTCTTTAGGATACAAAAATGTAGAAGAATTAGTAGAACTATACCCAGAAACCTTTTTATTAGACACAACTATTTTTCAAGAAAAAGTAGATTTATTATTAGAAAAATTAGGAGTAGAGTCTTTTGAAAAAATAGAAGAAAATATAGAATTATGGGGGTCTATCAATGAATCGTGAGTTAGAGTTATTAGAACTTCTCAATCAATATGGCCTTCAATTCACAAGAGAAAGAAGAAGACAACTCCTAGAAAGAGCCAAACCAGGAGAAGTAAGAAAAATATTAGATTATTGTATTCATATATTACATATGAGTCCTAGAAATATTGAAAAGTGTCCAAGTATTCTACTAGGGAATAAAGATACGATTCAAAGGAACTATGAATTCTTAAAAGAAAAACAAGTTGAAATATATAATGTAGAAACATGTCTTCATATATTAGAAACCGATGAGGAAGATTTAAGAGAAACATATGAATATGTAGAAGAAAACTTTGGTGTAGATGCGATGAATCGTAATACATCTATTTTAAGAGTACCCAAAGAACGAATTGAAATGATTCAAAAACTCTTTGGAAAAGAAATCAAACAAGAAGCCGTTTTAGGAGCCGCAACCAGTAAAAGATCTATTAAAGAAATAGAAGATATTATTCGAGTATGTAAAAGAGAAGATGTTCCAATCACATCCTCTGCTTTTAAACAAACACCAATGGATGTTGAAACAGATATCTTTATTTGTGAAGTAAATCGAATCCCAATCACAGGAAGCATTTTCCACAGAACTCCAAAAGAAATACAAGCCATTCTAATGATGTGTGAGACAGAAAAAATTCCACTCACAAGTAGTATTTTTGCGTGCCCAGTAGACTCTGCCAAAGAATTAATTGGAATTGCCAAAGATAACAATATGGAAATGCAAGGAGTATTATTCCGACTAAATCCAGAGATAGTAGATGAAGTACTAACACTATGTGAAGAAAATAATTTAGAACCAAACATCAGTATATTGCGTTCTAGTCCAACGGAAATTAGAAGAATCCTTGAGGTTTGTCAAAAATATCAAGTAGAAGTAAGTGAATCTATGTTTTCTAAAAGTGCAATAGAAGTTGAAAAAATCATTCTTCTATGCCGAGAAAGAGGAATAGAAAAGATAACAGGATCCATGTTTAAAAGAAGTAAAGACGAACTAGAAAATGCCATAGAAACATGCGAAAAACATGGAATTAAAAAAGAAGGAACTGTGTTCTATAAGAGTGCAGATGAAATCGATGCCATTGCACAAATATGTGAAAGAAATCGAATTAAAATAGAAACAACTATGTTCCATCGAACACCAAATGAAGTATCCAGAATCATTGAAATTTGTAAAAAAG
>CAMIXP010000029.1 GCA_946402785.1 uncultured Caryophanales bacterium
CATACAACCTTACAAAATAGTTTAAAATTTGATGCAGCTGAGGAGAAAAAAGGAGACCCTGAAGCTTCCAGTGATGGTACTCCAAAAGGTTCCGATACAGGAACTCCAACAGGAGGTACAACTCCTACTGGTGGTTATACTCCAACCGGTGGATATACACCTACTGGTGGAATCACTCCTACAGGAGGAGAGACTCCAACTGTTACGACAGAGCCACCTGAAACAACAGCTCCAACAGGACCTAAAGATATTGATACGACTGTTTCTGGTATTGATCATGCGAAGGTTGATACTTCGAAATTGGATTCTGTTGGTAAGAAAATATTTGAAAATGCAGATCTTAAATATAATGCAGCTGGATATGCTACCATCGGAGGAATGTTCATTATTTCTTGTGGTAAAGCATTTGGTAATGTGGGAGATGAAATCTTATTCACATTGAAAGATGGTCAAACATTTAAATGTATCATTGGTCAAATTGATGAAAGCAATGGTGGAAAGATTAAATTCTTTGTTAATGATTCATGGAAATCTGGCGCTGAAGATAATTTCCAAAGTCAAATTGGAAGTTATATTACGAAGATTCAAAACTATGGAAGCAACGTTAAGTATGCTTTGGGTTCTTCTATTAATTCAGCTATGGAATGGGCTCAAAAGACGGCTGCTGATAATAGTCATGGATATTCTCAACAAACTCGTTGGGGTAATCCAAACTATGATTGCTCATCTTTCGTTATTTCATCTTATGAAGCAGCAGGAATTAAAGTAAAAGAAGCAGGAGCTAGTTATACAGGAAATATGAAGAATGCCTTTACAAAGGTTGGATTCCAATGGATTCCTGGAACTCCTGACGTTAATAAATTACAACCGGGAGATGTCTTACTAAATGAAGGAACACATACAGAAATGTATATCGGTGATGGTAAGATGATTGGTGCTCACGGAAATACAGATGGCCGTGATGGAGATTCTGGTGGAAATGAAATTAGTATTACTAAGTATTCTAATAAGAATTGGGATGGAGTATTACGATATGTTGGAAGTGGTACAGCAAGTACTGCTACTGCTACCGTTGCAGTTCCAGTAGCTCCAAAAATTAATTTGACTACTTTAGAAGCAAATGATAATAAAGATGATCAAAAAGATGATCAAAAAACGGTGGAGGTGTAGTATATGCCAAAATTTGTATGTGATTATGGACAAGTTACTTCAGCTGGTGAAAAGTTGATAGAAGCTGGTAATACTTTAAAATCAGCTACTAGTACCTATGCTTCAAAAATTGATTCTGATTTGTCTGGATGGACAGGTGATGCTAAGAATTCCTTTATGACTTCTTGTAAAACACAAACGGATGCAGCTACACAAAAAGCAGAAAAAATTACGAAGTTTGGTGAGTTTGTAAAAACAGGTGCTCAGAAAATCCAAGAATTGGATGATCAGTTAGCAGCCTTATCACTATAGTGTAAAATACTGTCATATTTTGGCAGAAAGTATTGTAATTTCAAAATTAATGATATAATTTAAATATAGAATGGAGGTTAAAATTATGTCAGAAAATGGTTTATTAGTTCAATCTGGTAACATGACACAAGATGGTAACAAGCAAATTGAAAATGGAGATCAATTCCTTGCAGAAGTTCGTAATTTGGATGTAAAAACAGAAGAATTATTAAGAATCTGGATGGGACCTGCAGCATCTGCTTATCATAGTTCATATGAAGGAAAGGCTGCAGAATTAGTTGCTTTTGGTAACAAAATGACTGAAAGAGGAGAAAATATCGTTACTGCTTCAAATATTTTAAGTAGAAACGAGGAAGATTTAGCTGCTCAAGGTAGCGGTCTATTCCGTGGTTAGGAGGGTGCATTAAATGGAATTCCAAGAAGCTGATTATGATAGAGCTATTGATTTAGCTGATAGCATTTATGCAAGTGCAAATGCAATTTATAACGTTTTCCAAGATGTAGATGGACTTATGAACATGTTACATGGAACTCACTGGGATAGTATGGGTTCTGATGATGTTAAAAGAAACTATATCTTAACAATGAAAAGTAGATTTGAACCTTTCTATGAAGATGTTAAGGCAATGAGAACTCATATCTACAATGTTACTGGTAGAAATATCGAAGCTGATACAAAAGCTTCTGATACAGTTGCTGTTTAATAGGAAATTAAAAAAGAGATCATTTGATCTCTTTTTCTTTGTCATTTAATTCTTCGTTTAGTTCTTTTTTACTCTTATTTCGAACCATCTTTCTATAGATTGGAACTAATTTTGTAAAGACAAAATAGAATAATGGATTGGTAATATAATCCCATTCACCCATGAATTCTACATAGTCTCCTCCAAACTTTTTCTTAAACTCATGCAATCCTAATCTAGGATTGTTTTTTGATAGGTCTCCAATAGTACCAAACTGATCATAGATTTCAATTCCTTGTTCTTTACAATATTTTAAATGTTCAAAATAGGTACTGTAGTTAACATAGGTTTCACTTAGTATATTATGATTTCCTGCATATAGTACCCATGCTTTATTTCCATATTCAATAATCATATGCGCACTTAAGGTAATTTCATTTCCATATTCTTTTCTAGCTTCTTCATATTTATTCATTTCATTTTGAATGTTTTCTTTTTGTTTTGTTAATTCAGCTAGTTTTGCTTTTGCACTTTTACTTAGATTATCAATTGGTAGAATGGATATTTGATTATTGACTGTTTTTAGATTACTATCTAGTGCTTTTAATGTTTTTGTAATATTAATCTTTCCTAAGAATAGAGTCGCTTTTGTATTTTTATTTCCATTAAAGATTTCATATAGTGTCTCATAATAGTCTTCATTGTAGGAAATAAAATCTTTTCTTGATTCTGTTAGAGTCATTAAATGATAGAACTCTTTGATGTCATTTTTATTTCCAATGACAACTTCAGTATCTAACTTCTCTGCTTTTGCGATTCTTTGTTTTGTTGTTTTAGAAAAGTGTTCTTCAATCTCTTCTAGACTTTGCGTTAAATCAATTCTAAAAGTATATCTTGGTTGCATCGTTTCAAAGTTCTTTGTATATCCTTGATGCTTAAAACCACTTGATTTTAATGTTTGGAATATTTCTTCATAATCTGGATTTTCTTTTTCTTCATTTAAATAATTAATGGATTTTCTAATGATATCCGGATCTATTTTTACAAAGATTGCTTTTTTGCTTTTCGCAAATTCTACAACTCTTTTCGTCATTTCTCTTACTAGTTCTTTTTTCTTATAATCTACAACAAATCCTCTTGGTGCATAGAAATAGCATTTATTCATAGGAAGTTTTTTCTCTAATAAAAGTGTTGCGGCAACTAGTTCATCTTCCTCGTTTACAAGTCCTAAATAATAGGGAGTTAAGTTCTTCTTTACTTTGGAAAACTCTCCCCAAGAAAGGGATTGTAAGAAATGAGATTTCGTTTTGTGATTTTTTACATATTCATCGAATTGTTCTTTTTCTATGTTCTTTAGTTTTAACATAACAGGAACCTCTCTTCCTTCTCTAAATAGTATATCATAGAACAAAATTTGTTTGTATCTTTAAACATGCTTTTCTAGGGATTTTTTTGTATCAAATATCTTATCTTCTTAATACTGTGTTGTTGAATCATAAACTGCCTTTTTATGATGCTTTAAAACCTGTCGATTTTATGATTTCTATGGTAAAATAATTACAGGTGATTTTATGCGTCTTAGAAATTTAAAGAATAAAGAAATAATCATGGATCAGTCTCCTTATTTGATTCGTGATCCAGAAAATTATCGAGGAAAGTGGAAGGAAGTTTTTGGAAACGATCATCCTATTCAAATAGAAATAGGGATGGGAAAAGGACAATTCATTATACAAAATGCTTTAGCTAATCCGGATATTAATTTTATTGGTATTGAAAAGTATGATAGTGTGATTGCGAAAGCTTTATTAAAAATTCCAGAGAATGTTCCAAATCTAAAAATGATTCGTGGAAATGCTTTGGAAATTGATTCTATGTTTGATCATGAAGTAGATTGTATCTATTTGAATTTTTCGGATCCTTGGCCTAAAAAGAGACATCATTTAAGAAGACTTTCTAGTCATGTATTCTTAGAAAAATATGAATCTATTTTTAAAGGAGAAAAAGTGATTGAAATGAGAACGGATAACTCTGATTTATTTCAATACTCTTTGGTCTCTTTTAGTACCTTTGGTTATGTGTTGGAAGAGATCTATTTTGATCTTCATAAAGAGAAAATGCCATCTATTACAACTGAATATGAAGATAAGTTTTCGAAAGACGATTTACCAATTTATTTTGTACGTTGTCTAAAACCATGAATTGTACGTAAAAATCACGTAAAAACATTTTCCATTTACAAAAATAATGATATAATGTAAGAAGAGTAGGTGTAATATGAAAAAGATTATGATTTTGTTCTGTATTACAGTTTTATTCGTAACAGGATGTAGTGTCTATCATTTTGAAGATCAATCTTTTGAGAAGAATATAGATTATCTATTATCTCAAAAGTCTAGTATATATAATGTACGTTATGATGGTTATAAATATTATTTACCAAAAGGATTATCTTTCCTAATGAAAGATGATTATAATGCCTTAATTTGTGACCAAGATAATAATCATTACTATTTGTTTGTTGATGCGATTAGTTATTATCATAAAGTAGAAAATGACTATCAAGAAAATACGAATTCTTATTATTCTAAAAAAATAGAATATAAGAAAAAGAATGGATATCTTCAAATTGATGAGGATAAAGAAAATGACAAATATTTTATTCAATTTGTTTATAACTATGTCAAGATAGAAGCATATATTCCAAAGGAGGATTTAGTTCCTGTCCTTAATAATATGTGTTATATTCTTCGATCTGTTACTTTTAATAATTCTGTTCTAGAAAGTTTAATTGGAGAGAATGTATTAAATTATCAAGAAGAAGACTATAGTTTATTTAAAGCAGATTCTAGTAAGGAATCTTACATGGATGTTGCGAAGAGAAATGAAAATGAAGAGTATTCTAAATATCTAGAGGATGAAAAGATTGATTTAGATTACTAAAAGAGGTGAACTCATGGGTATATTAGATAAGATTAAAAATGCTCTTTTTGAGGTTGAATATGTCGAAGTAGAAGAGAAAGAAAAACCAAAGAAAGAGAAAAAATCTAAAGATGAGGAAGAAGAAAAACCTATTGCAAAGAAGATTGTTTTACCTGGTAGAAGGGAAGATAAGATAGAAGAATTGCAAGAGGAAGAATTAAAGGATGAAGATTTTGAAATTAGACCTAAAGATGAAACAATAAAAGAAGTATTCAAAGATAATTTCAATGTTATGGGAGATGATGATTTCCCAGTTGTTCCAGAAACGGAACCTCCTCAAGAAGAAGTAGTTGCTCCTGCACCACAACCAATTATTGATGCTACACCAGTAGAACCTATTTTTGCAGAGCCTTCTACACAACCTGTTTCTTATCATACAGATGATACATATGCTGAAAAAGATTATGTTCGTGAATATGATGCATCTAAAGAAAAAGTATATAGTACGATTCATGATGATTATCGTATTAAAACACGTGAAAGTAGACCATACGGAATGGACCCATCTTATCAAGTGTCTATTAAAGAATATGGTTCTGAAAATAGAGATGAAAAATCTTACTTTAGACCAAGTCCTATTATTTCACCTATTTATGGAATCTTAGATAAGAATTATCGTAAAGAAGATGTTGTTTCTAAGAAAGAAGTTCATCTAACTTCTAGTTATGCAAAAGCAAATATGAATGTTGATGATGTTCGTAATAAGTTATATGCAAGAAGATCTCAAGAGACTCCTGTTGTTGCAGAAGAACCTGAGGAAAAGAAAAAAATAGAACCTGCTTTTGTAGTTGAAGAGGAAGATGAAAATTTACTTGTGGATTTAAGTGATGAAAAGAAACCAGAAGTAAAAGAGATTACAGTAGGAGATGCTTTAGAGTATTATCATGATTTAGGTTTGGAATATAACGTAGATTATGTGGATGCTAGTAGCAAGAATCAACCTAAGAAAAAACCAGATGATTTAGAAGAAGATATTAAAGATACCATGAATATTCCTACACAGGAAGATGAACCTGTGATTGAAAGAACAATGGAAATTCCTCAAGAAGAGTTAGAAAAACCAGCAGAGGTTGTTAAAGAAGAACCTGTTGTAGAGAAGACGGAAGAAGTTGTTGAAGAAAAGGAAACTCCTGTCGTAGAAGAGAAGACAGATGAAGTAAAGGAAGAAGTTGTCGAGAAAGAAGAGGAATCTACAGAAGAGACTCCTGCTGCTACGATTGATGACGATGATAATTTATTTGATCTAATTGATTCTATGTACAGAGAAGAAGATAATTAGAAAGGAGAATTCAATGGAAACTTTTGTTAGTATCGTTTTACCAGTCATCTTATATATCGTTGCTATCGTATTATTAATTGTTTTAACCATCGTTGGATTACGTTTGATTAAGATTCTTGATAAAGTAGATAAAGTGGTAGATAATGTTGACGAAAAAGTGAATACTTTGAATGAAGCATTTGCTGTTATTAAGAGAGCATCTGATGGTATTTCAAGTATTACAGATAATTTTGTTTTTGCAGCAACATCTGCTATTTCAAAATTATTTGGAAAATTTAAAGGAAATTATAAGGAGGAAGAAGATTATGAGTAAATCAGGAATTGAAAAATTTATCGCAGGAGCAGCTCTAGGAGTTGGATTAGGAGTATTATTTGCTCCAAAGTCTGGAGAAGAAACTAGAAAGGATCTTAAAAAGAAACTAGATGAATTAGTTGATCAAGCAAAGAATATTGATATTGAAGAAGTTAAAAAGGACATCATGAGAAGAGTAGAAGATATCAAAATGGAATTAGTAGATCTAGATAAAGAAAAAGCTCTAGAAATTGCTAAAGAAAAAGGAGAAGCTCTTAAAGCAAAAGCTCAAGAATTAGTTGAACTTGCTAAAGAAAAAGGTACTCCTGTATTAAAGAAGACTGCTAATGATGTTTTAGATAATGTTATTAAGGTATCTAAAGAAACTCAAAAGAAATTAGCTGGTAAATAAAAAGTCAAATCACTTTGACTTTTTTTCTTTGGCATGTTATATTATCTATGTGATTTTTGATGACTCACATCTTAGTAGTAATTATGTTTTGAATAGAGACTTAGTGGTTGGTGGAAACTAAGAGAATATAATTTATGAATTACAATGTGATGAGAAAAACGTTAACTGCGTTAAAGTTTTAAGTGCATGTTTCGACATGAAGTAAGGTGGTACCGCGAGAATTCGTCCTTAGGATGAGTTTTCGCGTTTTTTTATTGAGGAGGTTTCTTATGCATACTGAATATGAAGTTAGAGTTTTAGATGTGGATCCAGAAGATATTAAGAAAAGACTTGAAAAAGTACATGCAACATTCTGCTGGGATCATGTTCAAAAACGATATGTTTATGATTTTAAACCGAAAGAAGAGAATAAATGGATTCGTTTAAGAACCAATGGAGAAAAGACTACTTTGACAATTAAGAATCTTGTTTCTTCTCAAATGGATGGAACTCAAGAATTAGAAATTGAAGTGGATTCATTTGAAAGAACTAATTTAATCTTAAAGGAACTTGGTTATGAAGCAAAAGGATATCAAGAGAATCGTAGAATTCAATATGATTTAAATGGAGTAGAGGTTGATATTGATTATTGGCCTATGATTCCTACTTATATTGAAATTGAAGGACAGAGTGAAGATGCTGTGTACCACGCTTTATCTGTATTAGGTTTTGAAAAAGAAGATGCTACTTCTAGAGATGTAGAAGGTATCTATCTAGATTATGGATATGATTTAAAAGATATTTATGAATTGAAATTAGAGGAGGAAAGAAAATGACATTTTTTGAAGAATTACAATGGAGAGGTTTAGTTAAGGATGTTGCAGGAGATGACATCGCTGATAAATTAAATAATGAGAAAGTTACGTTTTACTGGGGAACAGATCCTACAGCAGATTCTCTACACTTAGGACATTATTCTAGTTTGGTAACTGCTAAGAGACTTGCTAAATATGGACATCATCCTATTTTATTATGTGGAGGAGCTACCGGACTTATTGGAGATCCTAGACCTACTGCTGAAAGAGAAATCATTTCTAAAGAAAAATTAAATCAAAACTTAGAGGGAATTAAAGCTCAAGTTAATAAGATTTTTGATGGAAAAGCAGAAGTTGTTAATAACTATGATTGGTTTAGAGGTTATGAATTTACAGATGTTTTAAGAGATATTGGTAAATATATTACCGTTAATTATATGCTTGATAAGGATATTATTAAAAGAAGATTAGAGACAGGTATTACATTCGCAGAATTTGCTTATATGTTAATTCAAGGATATGATTTCCTATGGTTATATGAAAATAAGAATTGTATTATGCAAGTAGAAGGATCTGATCAATGGGGTAATATTACAACGGGTATTGATTTAATTAAAAAGAAAACAGGAAAAGATGCTTATGCTTTTACGATGCCACTTGTACTTGATAAATATGGTAATAAGTTTGGTAAAAGTGAAGGAAATGCTTTATGGTTAGATGAGTCTAAAACATCTGCTTATGAGTTATATCAATACTTAATTAATGTAGATGATGAAATGGTTATTGATTATTTAAAAATCTTTACTTTCTTAAGTGTAGAGGAGATTCTTGATCTTGAAAAGAAACATAAAGAACAACCTGAATTACGTGAGGCTCATAAAGCATTAGCTCGTGAAATCATTTGTGATCTACACGGAAAAGAATCATATGAAGAAGCTGTTAAGATTAGTGAAAGTTTATTTAGTGGAGATATTAAGAACTTTACTTCTAAAGATGTAGATGTTGCGTTTAAAGGATTAGATCCATTTGTAATTCATGAAGATTTCAATATTGTAGACTTACTTGTTAATAGTGGAATTTGTTCTAGTAAGAGAGAAGCAAGAGAGTTTGTTTCTAATTCTTCTATTACTGTTAATGGAGAAAAGGTTACCGATTTAGAATTTGTTCTTACGAAAGATCAATGTATTGATTCTAAATATGTGGTTGTTCGCAGAGGTAAGAAAAAGTACTTTGTAGGTATTTATCAATAAGAAAATATATTTTATATTTTCTTTTTTTATTGTTGAAAATTTGATAAAATGATTATGATAGGGAGGCGTTTTATGAATCGTAAAAGAGTTAAAAAACTACGAATGATTTCTTATGTTTGTATTGCGATTTTACTTTGTGAATTCTTATATGTTGGATATCATCTTTTGTACCGTAATGAAACGTCTGTTTATTTTGAAGGTATTAATGCGGTTATTTCAACAGATAAAGAGTATATTACAGTTGGTAGTAATAATGATAATGATCATTTTTATGAGAAAGCAAAGATATCTATTTATGATTTAAATCGTGTAAAAACATTTGAAAAATTATATAACGTTGGATATAACAGTTCTTTCTTTGGAGTTGTGAAAGATGGAGATTCGACTGTTGCAATTGGTAGTTATGAAAAGACAGAACAACAACATTCTAATTCTGTAAGAAGTGCTCTTATTGTGAAGTATGATAAAGATGGAAACCTTGTTTTTGAAAGTGATTTTGGAATGCTTGATAATTCAAAATTTACCAGTATTGTTGTAGGAGAAGATGCTTATTATGTAACTGGTCAAACGATTTATCGTAATACCAAGATTGGTAATAAAGAAGGAGGAGCTATTCTTGCGAAATATAGTAAGGATGGGGAACTTCTTTGGTATCAAAGTTATGGTAGTAATAAGAGTGCTATCTTTAATGATTTATTGATCGTAGATGGATACATCTATGTAGTTGGTACTGATAGTAATTATATTGGGATTATTGTCAAATATGATTTAGATGGTAATTATATTACTTATAATGATTATAAAGTAACGGATTCTATTGGATTTAGTGACATTGTTTCTGCGAATGGATTTATTTATGTTTGTGGAGCTTTAAGGAGAGAAAATGATAATAATGATGCGATGATTGTTCGTTATAATTATGATTGTAGATACATTGATCAAGCTGTTTATACGGGATCTGGTATTGAAAGATTTAATAAGATGATTGTGGATGACCAAGATCATTTAGTTGCGATTGGTACGATGGCTGTTGCACAGGAAAAAAGTGGTATTAGTGAATACAACTATGATGGAATTCTTGCTAAATATGATTTTAATTTGAAATATATTGCGGCTACTTCTTATGGAACCGATCGTGATGATTTCTTCAATGATATTATATTTCATGATGATGAATATTTAATTGCAGGGTATTCTTTCTATGATAATGGAAGTTATATGAGTAAATTTATTCGTTATAGTAAAGCTTTGAAAGTGTTAGGTGTTGAGTGATGAAGGTAACGCTTGTGAGACATGCGGAGACAGAAGAGAATTTTTTAGGTCATATTCAAGGCAGAAGTAATCCTTTATTGAATGATACCGGGAGAAGACAAGTCTTACGATTAAAAAATAAATTATCTGATTTAAAGTATGATTTGTGTTTCACGTCTCCACTAATTAGAAGTTTTGAAACTGCTTTGGTGTTAGTTGGAGACCGTGTGGAGATTCAAAGAGATGATCGAATCATTGAAAGAGAAATGGGAGAATTGGAAGGTAGACCTAAAGAAGAGTATAATGCTTTTCAATTTTGGAATTATGATAAGAATCGTTCTGATTATGGAATTGAACCTATTCGAGATCTTTTTCAAAGATGTGAAAATTTTTTAGATGAATTAAAAGAAAAATATCCAGATAAGTCTATTATGATTGTGACTCATTCTGGACCATATCGTGCTTTAAGGCATTTGTTAAAGGGAGACGAACTAAAAGGGAATCTGTTGGATGGTAAAATAGAAAACTGTTCTTGTGAAGAGTTTGAAATCTAGGTGATAGGATGGAATGTGGAGATTATGCGCTATCGGGTGTATTGTATGCGGTTAAAAACATACTGAATATCATTATGATTATTGCGCCTATTTTAGCGATAGTCTGTTTTTCTCTTGCTCTTATCAAAAGTGTTATGAATCCAGATGATAAGAAGAATATTCCAAAACTTAAAAATACAGGAGTTGCTTTATTTGTCGTTTTTCTAATTCCTGTGATTGTGAATGCTTTTATGGCATTACTTGGTTCTAATACCCAACTTAGTAGTTGTTGGAACGGATCTAAAAAACCTAGTACTAAAAGTGAATATATTGATCCATATAAAGGAGAGAAACAAACCTTTTTGATTGATGCATCTGAATATGAAAAGGGTGTTCCTAAACAACTTTCTTTTGATTGTAAAAGTAGTAAAGTAAAAGCACAATTTTCATGTGAAACTTTAAAAATTGTAGAAAACCATTTATATGATTTTGATTACAATACGTTTTCTAGTTATATGAATTCTCATGGAGGAGCCGATGCCTATATTCGTGGATTAGGTGGCGTATTCACAAAATATCGTGATTTCCATGGAAAAGTAAAAACGGTTCGTGAATTTCAAGAAGTATCTGAATATGTATTTGGTTTAATGTATATGTATGGATTTGATTATTATAGTGGTTCCAAATACTGTAAATGGGGAGGAAGCTGTGGAGGATACTCTAGTAGTGATGATGCTTTCTATCCTGGAGCCGTTCATCATACGAGTGATGGGCTAAGTAATCGACTTGACTTTGATGCGTTAATTACTGGTAAGGGTGAAGTTAACATGACTACGAACTGTAACTGGACGGTTGATATGGTCTACAATAAAGCAGGAATTTGGCACGGTGGTAAGGGAGCATCTCCTAAATCGATGTGTGCTGGTAGTGTTGTAGAGAGTGTTTCCAATTATCAAGTTGGGGATGTCATTCATTTTTATCGAAGTGCGATTGATATTCATGATTCATCTACTTGGAATGATTGGTACCATGTTGCTTATGTTGGAGAAGTATATGATGATCATGTTGTCGTTTATGATGGAGGTAGTTATTTAACAATTAATCGAAATCATAAATGGACCATTAAAAAAAGTGACAAGTCTAATAAACGAGTAGCTTGTCATGTGATTGATTTACAATAAAAAAAGGATTAAGCTATCCTTTTTTTAATTTTATAATAAATTGTATTTACTATGTAAGATAGGATGATTGTTACTATCCATAGTAGGATGATATTTATCCAAACGTTGTTTGTTTGGGGTAGTATATAAAATAGTAATTTTAAAATAAAAAAGTGGCTTAAATATATTCCAAAAGAAATATCACCTAGTTTTGTGAGAATACTTTCTTTTGTTTTTCTTTCTGATTGTTTTATAAAAATACAGAATAATAG
Organism: uncultured Caryophanales bacterium; assembly: GCA_946402785.1. Classification (GTDB taxonomy): domain Bacteria; phylum Bacillota_I; class Bacilli_A; order RF39; family UBA660; genus UBA3789. Next base: position 12,367 of record CAMIXP010000029.1, read on the forward strand.
GGAATAGATACATACCGATACACTTTGTTGTTGGTCTAAAAATACAAAATGATAATGTATGTATAATAGAACACCTAGTGTGATTGAAATTATCATAGTTCCTAACCATAGTAGTAAACTTGTTGTTTTCTTCCAAGAAAATGTTA
>CAMIXP010000030.1 GCA_946402785.1 uncultured Caryophanales bacterium
GACTTTGAAAAGGCTACCAAGATTGCTCGTGCTATGGTTACTGAATATGGTATGAGTGATTTAGGACCTCTTCAATTTGAACAACCTGAAGGTAGTGTATTCTTAGGAAGAGATTATAATAAACCACAACATTTCTCAAATGAAGTAGCAAATGAAATTGATATGGAAATGAGAAAGATTATTAATGAATGTCATAAGAATGCAAAAGATATTATTAAGAAGAATAAAGACTTACTAAAATTAATTGCTGAAACTTTATTAGAATATGAAACATTAACTAAAGAACAAATTGATTACTTAGTAGAGAATGGTCATATGCCTGATGAGAATGATGAAAACTTAGAATCTTTATCTATTACTCGTTTAAAAGAACTTGCTAAAGAAAAAGGAATTGAAAATTATTCTAAGATGAGTAAGGCTGAATTATTAAAGGCACTAGATGATAAAATCTAGTCCTTTTTTATTGTATTATAACAAAAATGCGTTATAATAAGTTCAAGGAGGAACGAATTATGGCAAAGAAAATTGATAAAGAAGAAATTACTAAAAAAGGAAAAGGATTTATTAGTGAATTTAAAGATTTCGTATTAAAGGGAAATGTAATGGATATGGCTATCGGTGTTATTATCGGTGGTGCTTTTGCAGGAATTGTTAATGCTTTAACAGAAGATTTTATTAATCCAGTTATTAATCTTTTAGGTGGAGCAGATGTTGCTGGAGAAGTTGTTATTAAAACACTTTCTGATGGTACAAAAGTATCTTTAAATTATGGTCATTTTATTACACAAATTATTAACTTCTTAATTATGGCTTTTGTATTATTCTTATTATTAAAAGGATTTAATAAGATTATTGAAGCTGGAAAGAAGAAGTTAATTAAAGAAAAAGAAGAAGAAGCTGCTAAGAAATCTGATGAAGTTGTTCTTTTAGAAGAAATTCGTGATTTATTAAAGAAACAAAAATAAAAAACTCTTTTATAGAGTTTTTTTTATGGTTCCAATCTTGTTTTCTTTTGAAAAATCATATATACTATGCATGAATTCATTGGGGTGATTCTATGGAATGGAAAATAGGAAATGTAACCATATCCAATCAAGTTGTTTTAGCACCGATGGCAGGAGTAAGTAATTCTGCGTATCGTCGTATTTGCAAAGAAATGGGTTGTGGACTTATTTATGCAGAAATGGTCAGTGATAAAGCCATTACTTTTGGAAATCAAAAAACCCTTGATATGCTTGCAATGACAGAAGAGGAAAGACCGATTGCTCAACAAATCTTTGGGACAGATGTGGACTCTTTTGTTTATGCAGCAAAGTATATTGAAAAGAAAATGAAACCAGATATTATTGATATTAATATGGGTTGTCCCGTTCCTAAAGTAGCAGTACGTGCTCAAGCAGGATCTGCTTTATTAAAGAACCCTCAAAAGATTTATGATATTGTATCTTCTGTTGTAAAAGCAGTATCTGTTCCTGTTACGGTTAAAATTCGAAGTGGATGGGATCAAAATCATATTAATGCGGTAGAAGTTGCGAAAGTGATTGAAAAAGCAGGAGCTAGTGCTATTTGTATTCATCCTCGAACAAGAAGTCAAGGGTATAGTGGTAAGGCTGATTGGAATATCATTAAAGAAGTAAAGGAAGCTGTATCGATTCCCGTGATTGGAAATGGAGATATTAAAACTCCAGAAGATGCAAAAAGAATGCTTGATGAAACGCATTGTGATGCTGTTATGATTGGACGAGGTGTTTTAGGAAATCCTTGGTTGATTCAAAATACGATTCGTTATTTAGAAGGAAAAGAACCTATTACCATTTCTTTAAATGATCGAATTGATATGTGTTTAAAACATTTGAATTATTTATATGATTTAAAAGGAGAAAAACTTGCTTGTTTAGAAATCCGTAATCATATAGCTTGGTATTTTAAAGGAATAAAGGGTGCCAATGAAATCAAAAATAAAGTGTATCAAACTTCTTCTATTCATGATATAATTTCTTTATTAAATGGATTTAGGGAGGGATAGATATGTCTGAAGATGAGAAAGATGGCAAACAAAAGAAACCATTTTTTGTCTTAAGATGTTTGGCTTATATAATTGATGGTTTTCTTGTATTGTTTCTATCTGCTCTATTATCTGCACCATTTGTAAATTCAGATCAAATGCTTGAGTTAGCAGAGGAATCAAGAAGTATTGTTCAAAAATATAGTCAAAATGAAATGACAGAACAGGAATATTTAGTAGAAGCATCTAATTTAGAATATAAGATGTCACGAAGTATGGAATTAATTAGTATTTTTATTATTTTAGTCAGTGTTGTTTATTATGTAGTATTACCTATCTTTTTAAATGGACAAACACTTGGTAAAAAAATCTTTGGTATGAAGATTATTTCTACCTATGGAGATTTAAATGCAAATCAATTAATCTTTCGTTCATTCTTAGCTGATTTTCTATTACTAAATATTATATCTGTATTGTTTCTTATGTTTGCATCTAGAAATATATATTTAAATTGTATTGAGTTGTTTACTTTGGCTCAATACACGATTACATTCGCATCCATTATTATGGTAATTGTGAATAAAGAAGGGCTTGCTATCCATGATGGTTTAGTTCATACCAAAGTAGTTAAAGTAAAATAGGAGTGATATAAATGAGAGAATTAAGTGAACAAGAGATTGTTAGAAGAGAAAAGGCTGAAAAGTTAAGAGAATTAGGATTAGATCCTTTTGGACATCGTTATGATAGAGAGGATTATGCTGCTGATATCGTAAATAAGTATAAAGATGTAGAGCATGATGCTTTTGAGAATATGACAGATACTGCTAAAGTTGCAGGTCGTATTATGTTTATTCGTAGAATGGGTAAAGCATCTTTCTTTACGATTCAAGATAAAACAGGTAATATTCAAATTTATATTTCTATTAATGATGTTGGTGAAGAATCTTATGAATTATTTAAGAGTGCCGATATTGGAGATATTGTTGGTGTCTATGGTAAAGTTATGAAAACAAAGACTGGTGAAGTTACGATTAAGTGTTTAGAATATACACACTTAGTAAAGGCTTTAAAACCATTACCTGAAAAGTTCCATGGATTAACAGATATTGAAGAAAGATATAGACGTAGATATGTTGATTTAATTATGAATGAAGATTCTAAGAGAGTTGCTTTCTTAAGACCAAAGATTATTCGTTGTATTCAAAATTATATGGATCATCAAGGATTCACAGAGGTTGAAACACCTGTTCTTACAACGTTACTTACAGGAGCAAGTGCTAGACCATTTGCTACTCATCATAATGCACAAGATATTGATATGTATTTAAGAATTGCTCTAGAGTTACCACTTAAGAGATTATTAGTTGGTGGTATGGAAGCTGTTTATGAAATAGGTAGAGTATTCCGTAATGAAGGTATGGATCAAAAACATAATCCAGAATTTACTTTAATGGAAGCTTATCTTGCTTATAGTGATTTAGAGGGTATGATGAATCTTACAGAAGGTATGTTTACTACGATTGCTAAAGAAGTATGTGGCAAGATGGTATTCAATTTCGATGGTAAAGAAATTAACTTGGAAGGACCATGGAAGAGAGTATCTATGACGGATGCGATTAAAGAACAAACAGGAATTGATTTTAAGGCTATTCATGATTTAGATGAGTGTTTAAAATTAGCAGAAGAACATCATATTGAATTAGAAGAACATGAAAAAGCATATGGACATATTGTTAATAAGTTCTTTGAAAAATATGTAGAAGAAACTTTAATTCAACCAACATTCTTATATGGACATCCAATTGAGATTTCTCCTTTAACAAAGAAGAATCCAGAAGATCCAAGATTCGTTGATCGTTTCGAATTGTTTATGGCAGGAAAAGAATTTGCGAATGCTTATACGGAATTAAATGATCCTATTGATCAATTAGAAAGATTTGAAGCACAAATTGCTGAGAGAAATTTAGGTAATGATGAAGCTAACGATATTGATATGGATTTCGTAGAGGCTTTAGAGTATGGAATGCCTCCTGCAGGTGGTATTGGATATGGTATCGATCGTTTGATGATGTTGTTCACAGAACAAGAATCTATTCGTGATGTTTTACTATTCCCAACCATGAAGGAAAGAAGATAAAAAAAGTATGAGGAAACTCATACTTTTTTTGGAAAAATGGGGTAAATACTTGTAAAAATAACGAAAAAGAGTTTATAATTAGAGTGGGAGGTTAATTATGAAAAAACATAATACATTAAAAGTCGTTCTAATCACATTATTCGTATTTCTAGTACTTTCTTGGATTTTTCCAGCTGCTTATTTTTCAAGTGAGTATGTAGATCAAGGACGCGTTCAAATGGGATTAAATGATGGGTTTAATTACTTTATGACTTCTTTGTCATACTTTGGTCATTTTGCCTTATATTTAATTCTAGTTGGTGCTTTTTATGGAGTTTTATATAAAATTCCAGCTTATCGTACATTCTTAGATAAGGTTGTTGCAAAAGTAAATTCAAAGGCATTCTTAATCGTTACGGTTATACTTTTAGCATTTGGTGTTAGTTTTGCTGGATTACAAATTGGATATGCATTATTTATTCCATTAATTGTATCTTTAATCTTATTAATGGGTTATGATAAGATTGTTGCTGCTATGGTTGTTGTAGGATCTATGGCTGCAGGATTAGTAGGATCTACTTATGCCTATGGTAATAATAGTTTATTATTAAACGTTTTAGGTTTAGAAGCTAATTATCAATTTGGTGTACGTTTTGTTATCTTACTAGTTGGTATCGTTATTGTTATCTTTAATGTTTTGATGTACATTAAAAATACAATGGGTGAAAAAACAGTAGTTGCTAAACCAGCTAAGAAAGAAGAAAAAGAAGAAGTTGTAGTTGCTAAGAAGATTGAGGTTGAAAAACCTGCTAAGAAAGCTCCTACAAAGAAGACTTCTACTACTAAAACAACAGCTACAAAGAAAACTACAAAGAGTACAAAGAGTACAAAGAAGAAGAGTACTCGTAAAAATGCAAATAAAGCAGCATTGAGAGACGAAGATATTATCGTTGTTAAGGAATCACTTGGTGGTACTGATAGTGATAGTTATCTAGTTCCTACAAGAGTAGAAATGACTCATAAAGTTTGGCCATTCGTTGTTGGATTTATTCTATTATTTATCCTATTAGTTATGGCTTGGTTAACTTGGGGTGAAGGTGGATTTGGTGTTGATTGGATGGATAAAGCTACATCAGCATTCAGTGAATTCACAATCTTTGGATTCCCAATCTTTGATAAACTTTATGGTACTATTAATTCATTTGGTAACTGGTCAGTTGTTGATATGTTATTCCCAATGACATTATTATTACTATTATTTATCATTATCTACAAAGTTAAATTCGATGATGTATTAGATGGCGCATTAGCTGGAGCTAAAAAAGCTTTAGGACCTGCATTTGTTATTTTACTTCTTTATACAATCCTAGTTACTGTTACATACCATCCATTCCAGATGGCATTCTACAAAGCAATTTTAGGATTATCTAAGAACTTTAACATTGCTACTACTATGGCAACTTCATTATTAGCTTCATTATTTAATGTTGATCCTGCATATGTTTATCAATCATACTTACCATATTTAACATCTGTTTATACAGGAAATGATCAATATGGATTAGTTGCTATTATTTCTCAAACGATGTATGGATTCTCTACATTATTAATGCCTTCAAGTGTAATCTTAATGGTTACATTGACATACTTAAATGTATCTTACAAAGAATGGTTAAAGAATATCTGGAAGTTATTACTAGAACTATTCGTTATTCTATTAATTATCTTTATCATTTTAGTATTAATTTAATCATAAAAAGAAGCAAATATGCTTCTTTTTTTGTTATTATTTGATATAATAGCCTCAGGTGGTGATAATATGAAGATTTATAATACTTTAACGAAAAAAATCGATGAATTTGTTCCTTACGAAGAAGGTAAAGTTAAATTATATACATGTGGTCCTACTGTTTATCACTATGCTCATATCGGTAATATTCGAAATTACATTGGGCACGATATTTTAGATAAAACGCTAAGATATTTGGGTTATGAAGTAACTCGTGCTATGAATATTACGGATGTTGGTCACTTAACAAGTGATTCTGATTCTGGAGAAGATAAGATGGAAGTAGCTAGAAAACGTGAGCATAAATCAGCAATGGAAATTGCTAAATTTTATACAGATGCCTTTTTCGTGGATTTCGAAAAAGTAAACTGTAAAAAGCCAGAGATTGTTAGTCCGGCTACGGAAAATATTCCAGAATACATCAAGATTATTACAAAATTATTAGAAACTGATTATGCTTATGAATCAGGAGGAAACATCTATTTTGATATTTCAAAGTTAGATAATTATTATTGTTTAACAAACCAAGATAGTAACTTAGTTGTAGGCGCTAGAGAAAGTGTTGATGAGGACTCTAATAAGAGAAATCAAGCAGACTTTGCTCTATGGTTTACTACTAGTAAGTTTGAGAATCATGAATTATTATGGGATTCTCCTTGGGGAAAGGGTTATCCAGGATGGCATATTGAATGTTCTGGAATCTCTCTAAAATACTTAGGAGAACATCTTGATATTCATGGTGGTGGAGTTGATAATATCTTTCCACATCATACGAATGAAATTGCACAAAGTGAAGCTTATTTAGGACATAAATGGTGTAACTATTGGTTTCATAATGAACACTTAATTGATGAATCTGGTAAGATGAGTAAGTCTAAGGGAGATATTCTTACGGTATCTGTTTTAGAAGAAAAAGGATATGATCCTTTAGCATTCCGATTCATGTGTTTAAATTCTCATTATCGTAAACAATTATTATTTACGTATGATAATTTAGATCAAGCACAAGCTACTCTCAATAAACTTAGAAATAGAGTTCGTGGTTTAAAAGATGAAGGTACTGTTGATCAAAATGCATTTGATCAATATGTTTCTAAGTTTAAAGAAGCACTTGAGAATGATTTAAATACTTCGAATGCTTTTGCTGTTTTATATGAAGTATTAAAAGATACGAATATAAATGATAAGACAAAAAGAGCGTTAGTTGAGAATTTTGATCAAGTATTCTCATTAGATTTCTTTAAAGAGGAAGAAAAAGTAGATTCTGATTTAGATACTGAAATCATGAATCTCATCGAAGAGAGAAAAGAAGCTAAGAGAAATAAAGATTTTGCAAAAGCTGATCAGATTCGTGATGATTTACTTGCGAGAGGAATTAAATTAATTGATACTCGTGAGGGAACTACTTATGAGATTGTAAAAGATTAGATTTTCTAATCTTTTATTTTGTGTTATAATCTCCTTGGTGATTTTATGAATGCAATGGAAGTAAATTCCCTTGTTTTAGCTTACTTGGGAGATACCATTTATGAAAACTATATTCGTAAACATTTGATTCTTTCTGGTATTGGAAATGTGAATGATTTACAAAAGGAAGCAGTTCATTATGTAAGTGCGACTGCGCAAGCGCAGTTTTTGAATCAAATGATCGAGACCGGCTTCCTGTCCGAGGAAGAGTTGGATGTTGTGAAAAGAGCTAGAAATTATAAAACAACTTCTCATCCTAAGAGTTGTGACATTATTACTTATAAATATGCAACAGGATTAGAAGCTTTAATTGGCTTTTTGGATATCAATCATCAAAAAGAAAGGATCGATGAAATTATGCATTTCATCTTAGGTGAATAATATGATCGTATATGGAAGAAATGTTGCGAAAGATTTATTGAAAAGTTCTACGAAAATACAAAGTATTATTTTACAAGATGGTTTTAATGATAAAGATTTACTTTCTATGATTGAAAATGCAAAAATCAAGGTTCAATATAAGCCAAAACATGAATTGGATCGTTTGTCTGATGGGGTACATCAAGGTATAATTCTAACTATTCCGGATTACCCATATCGTGATTTAAATTCTGTATTAAATAGTGATTCCGATGATGTGGTTGTTGTACTAGATCATTTGGAAGATCCTCATAATTTTGGAGCTATTATTCGTACTTGTGAAGCTGCAGGAATTCACTCTATTATTATTCCAAAGGATAGACAAGTACCTGTGAATGCAACGGTTATGAAAACGAGTGTTGGGACTCTTGATAACATGAATATTGTAAGTGTTGCCAATATTGCTAGTAGTTTAAATCGATTAAAAGATGCTGGATACTGGATTGTTGGAACGGCTTTAGAAAATAGTGTTGATTATCGAGAAGTTGATTACAGTGGAAAGATTGCTCTTGTCATTGGTAATGAAGGTAGTGGTATTTCTCAACTTGTATCTCGTGAATGTGACTATTTAGTAAAGATTCCTATGTATGGAAAAACCAATAGTTTAAATGCTAGTGTTGCAGCAGGAATTATGATTTATGAGGTAATCCGAAATAGAAAGTAGGATTTATGAATTATCAAAACTATAATGATTATGAACTTATTTATATGGTAAGAGAACATGATGATGACTCTTATGATGTTTTATTTCAAAAGTATTTACCAATTATTAAAAAGATTGCATCTGATTATTATAAAAATTTTAGTAGTTATGGATGTGATTTAGATGATTTTATTCAAGAAGGATATTTAGGGTTTCAAAGAGCGGTTTCTTCTTATGATGAAGAAAAAGATATTTTGTTTTATACGTTTGTTGTGATGTGTATTCATCGTAAGATCTTAAGTTTTTGTCGAAAGATTACTTCTAGTCGAAAAAATATTAGTAATCATTATTTAGTTGATTGTGATGATGTACCTTTATTAGATCCTTTTCCAGGGATGGAGAGTTTATTCTTGAATCGTGAGTTTTTAACTTGTTTATGGAATGTGATTTATTCTTTTCCCTTTGAATATACTTGTGTTTTTGAACTTAGAATGAATCAATTTCATTATTCTGAAATATCAGAGTTATTAGATATACCGATTCGAAGAGCTCATTTTATCGTGAATAAGGTACAAAAGAAGATTCGTCAAGAATTGAATTATGTGAATTAAAAAAAGACAGTTTAAATTGTCTTTTTTTGTTTTTTGTTTTACAATTATATTGTAGGATAGGTGAGAGGGATATGGCTCCATTTCGTGAAAGAGAAGTTCAAAAAGATAATCTACTCAATTGGGTAGGAATGCACCATAATGAAGATGCTGTTCGCAAGGTTTTCTTGAATATGGACATTGCTCTTAAGTATATTCATGATCATGGATATTGTATAGAAGTTTTTTATCCTACAGAAATCGAAGTTCTAAACGATAATCCCGATTACATTCAATTTAATCATTTAATGGAGTTATCAAGTGATCCTGTTACTAGAAAGCAAATGATAAAAGAAGATATTTTTAATTCTTCTTTAGTTCAAATTGGAATATATACAAATACATTCAAATCTTTAACTCCATCTTTTTTAAGAGAACATTTTGATGAATTATCTCGATTCATTCCTGAGGGAGATGTTCCTTACTATAGAGGGGTTGTTCAAAGAGGCGCAACTGTTTATTTAAGTGAATTTGCTGTTGAGAAGACAAAAAGAGATTTACAACAACTTAATAAGCAATTGCAAGAGGAAACGGGAGAAAAACAAGAGACTACTCATTTTGATTCAGAACCTCTTACAAATGATAGAATTAATGATTCTATCTATAAACAAATTAATGGTTTAAAAGATGTTGCTTTTATCAACTATCTATTAATTCCAACTATTGTTATCTTGAGTTTGGTTGTGATTGGATTCTTGGGATGGATTATTAGTTTGTTCTAATGGGAAAAATGTTGACATTTCTATCTGTTTATGCTATTTTATTGGTGTAAGCACTTAGAAGTGTTTTTATTTTGAGAAAATGGATAGGTGAGGACATGGCTGAAGTTCGTAAAAAAGTGATAGAAGATAAATACAATACTTCTAGTATTAAAATTAAAGAAAAGGGTAAAGAAACAAAGAAAGAACCTAAAAAGAAAACAGTTAAAAAAGTAGTTACTAAGGTAGAAGAAAAACCAAATTTATTTGTAAGATTCCGTTTATTCTGTAGTGGAGTAAAGAGTGAGTTCTTAAAAGTACATTGGACTTCTAAGAATGATATGGTTAAGTATTCTATTGCGACTATATTTTTCATTATATTCTGTTCATTATTCTTTTATTTGATCTACGTATTATTTGCGTTAGTTCAATCTTTATTTGCGTAAGGGGGATTTCAAATGGATAAACAGTGGTATGTAGTTAATACTTATTCTGGACATGAGAGTAAGGTTAAAGAAAAACTTGAGATGAGAACAGAATCTATGGATATGCAAGATTATATCCACAGAATCATCATCCCAGAAGAAAAAGTCGTAGAAGTTAAAGATGGTGTTACGAAGGAAAAAGTTAAAAAGATGTTTCCTGGTTATATCTTAGTTGAAATGGTTATGACAGATGAAGCATGGTATATTGTTCGTAATACACCAGGAGTTACTGGATTTATTGGATCAAGTGGTAAAGGTGCAAAACCCACACCATTACAACCTTATGAAGTAGATAAGATTTTAGGTAATATGGGTATTAGCAGAATGGATGTTAATACGGAATTATCTGAAGGATCTAAGGTTAAGATTATTGCTGGACCATTCCAAGGAATGTTCGGTAAAGTTGATTCTGTTGACTTACCTAATCAAAAAGTTATGTTATTAGTTGACTTGTTCGGTCAAGAAACTTCTGTTGAAGTTGAATTAAGTCAAATTGAAAATGCTTAATTATAGGAGGTTTCTATCATGGGTGAATTAAGAACTGAAATTAATGAAACATTAGATATTTTTGATTCTTATCAAATACCTGAAGAACGACAAAGAGAATTGATAACATCTGGAATTCATTTTACTTTTACGTATGGGGATCCTGATCCAAATCATATTAATCGTCGTTTTGATTGTTTTAAGTTTGCTAGAATGTTAAAGTTCTGCCAAGATGCTAAATATGATTTAGATGTGGAAGCGATGCTTAGAAGTCCTTGGGATGATAAATATCAAAAACTAGTTCATTTCTTTGATTCTATGGATCGAGAAGCTCAACGTAAAGAAGATCAATCACAGAAATAAATATTGCAATCTTGCGATGTTTATGATATATTACTTTCGCGGCTATTTATATAGATAGTAGCTTAAGTATTTAGTGGGAAGCATGGTTTGCATTTAATAAAAGCGGGAATCAAGCTATTTGTACCACTCGCGAAAACTATTATATAGGAGGTGTTTTTCGTGGCAAAGGAAGCAGTTAAGAAAATTAAAATCCAAATCCCAGCAGGAAAAGCTACTCCAGCTCCACCAGTTGGAACTGTATTAGGACCTGCAGGAATTAATCTACAAGATTTTTGTACAAAGTATAATGATGCTACAAGAGATAAGATGGGTGATATTTTACCAGTTGAAATCTCTATTTATGAAGATAGAAGTTTTGATTTCGTAATCAAAACTCCACCTACAGCATTCTTATTAAAGAAATATGCAAAAGTTCAAAAGGGTTCTGCTAAAGGATCTAGTGAAACTGTTGCAACTATTTCACAAGCTACTTTAAGAGAAATTGCTGAAATCAAATTACCTGATTTAAATGCATATGATGTTGAAGCAGCTATGAAGATTGTTGCTGGTACTGCAAAAAATATGGGAATTGCTATTGAAGGACAAGAGTAATTCTAAATTAACCATATAGGAATTAACCTAGTGGTAGGGAAAACCGCTTTAACCACATAAGGAGGAAATAATATGAGAAAAAGAAGTAAGAAATATGTTGAGGCTGTTGCCAAAGTTGACAAGAGTCGTTTCTATTCAAAAGAAGAAGCTGTTAAATTAGTTAAAGATACTTCTGTAAGTTCATTTGATGGTTCAGTTGAACTTGCTATTCGTTTAAATCTTGATACTAAGAAAGCTGATCAACAATTAAGAGGTGCCATTGTTCTTCCAAAGGGAACTGGTAAAACAAAGAAAGTATTAGTAATCGCTAGAGGACCTAAGGCTCAAGAAGGAAAAGATGCTGGTGCTGATTATGTTGGAGACGTTGATATGTTAGAAAAAATCGAAAAAGAAAATTGGTTCGATTTTGATACTATGATTGCTACTCCAGACATGATGCCATTACTTGGTAAATTAGGAAAGGTTTTAGGACCAAAAGGTTTAATGCCAAACCCTAAAACTGGAACTGTTACAATGGATATCGCTAAAGCTGTTGAAGAAGTAAAAGCTGGTCGTGTTGAATATAGAACAGATACATTTGGAAATATTCATGGAGTTATTGGTAAAGTTTCTTTCAGTGAAGAAGATTTACTTGCTAACTTAGATGCCTTTGTTGCACAAATTCTTAGAATTAAACCTGCAACAGTAAAAGGTGACTATATTAAGAATATTTCAATTTCTGCTACTATGGGTCCTGGAATCAAAATTGAAAATAGTTTTGACA
>CAMIXP010000031.1 GCA_946402785.1 uncultured Caryophanales bacterium
TTAAAAATGCTTGATTTAGATGACTTAGAAGATAATATAATGAAAGAAGAAAATCCTCAAAGTACATCAGATAAATTTCCTTTAAAAAGATTAAACCTTCCTAATTTTCAAGGAAAAATAGTATCAATGTCATCTTCATCAGATAATACATTCAATCCGTTTCCTAATCTAGTATCTATCTTATTAGTTAACTTATTTAATCTAATATTAGCAATACCAGCTTGTAATGCATTTTCATGAACATCAGATACAATCATGTTATTAATTATATCTGATTTAACAAGATATATATCTAATAAAGCATGATCGCATCCAATATCAATTAATTTATCATCACTTTTTATATATTTAGTTAAAGATTGTAATCTTTTACTTAACATATTAATCCACCATGAAATCTCTTAATTTCTTAGCACGAGAAGGATGTCTTAACTTTCTTAAAGCTTTAGCTTCAATTTGTCTAATTCTTTCTCTTGTAACATTGAAACGTTTACCTACTTCTTCAAGTGTATAACATGTACCATCAATTAAACCAAATCTTAATTCAAGTACTTGTTGTTCTCTTGGTTGTAATGTAGATAATACTTCATTTATTTCTTCTTTTAATATTTCATTTGTAGCATATTCTTCAGGTGATAATGATTTTTCATCTTTAATGAAATCTCCTAAATGTGAATCATCTTCTTCACCAATTGGTGTTTCTAATGATACTGGATCTTGTGAAATCTTGTATACTTCACGTACTTTTTCAACGGTAATTCCTAATTTCTTAGCAATTTCTTCATCCGTTGGTTCACGATTTAACTCTTGTGTTAATTGTCTTTGTACTCTTGCTAATTTATTGATTGTTTCTACCATGTGTACTGGTACACGAATGGTTCTTGCTTGATCGGCAATCGCACGCGTGATTGCTTGTCTAATCCACCAAGTTGCATAAGTTGAGAATTTGTATCCTTTTGTTGGATCAAATTTATCTACTGCTTTCATTAATCCAATGTTTCCTTCTTGGATTAAGTCTAAGAATAGCATTCCACGACCTACATATCTTTTAGCAATACTTACTACTAAACGTAAGTTAGATTCAGCAAGCATTCTTTTTGCTTCTTCGTCTCCTGCTTCTGCACGTTTTGCATATTCGAATTCTTCATCAGATGTAAGTAAGTTTATACGTCCAATTTCTTTTAAGTACATTCTTACTGGGTCATTGATTTTTACATCTTTTGTTAGTGTTAGATTTTCTACAGACATTTCTTCTGTAATTTCTTCTCCAGATGCATCATCACTACCATCTTCTGATACGATATCGATATTATTTTCTACTAAGAAGTTATATAACTCATCTAGAGAATCACTATCAACATCTAATCCTTTTAATTGATCAGCTAGTTGTTCATAGGTAATATATCCTTGTTTCTTACCTATTGCTAATAATTTTTCTTTTCTTTCGTCTAAGGTTTTGATTTCTTCAACCATACTAACTATCTCCTAACCTTAACTTTCTAATCTTTTCTACTATTTTAGCTTGTTCTATTGGGTCCGTCTCTTTTTTCATCATATTCGTGAGTCTATTTATTTCTTGTTTCTTTATATATTCTCTTATTACTTTAAAATACAAGAATAGCTCATCCTTTGTGGTATCCTCTCTATAGTCCTCTGCTAAAATATTATTCAAGAATGCTAGAATGTTATCCTTATCCTGAATATAAGTATAAAAATCAGCTACATTCACATTTCCATATTTTTTGTAATAATAGATGATTTCACTACAAGTCGTTCTCATTACTTCTGTTGGGAAGATAATTTTTTCTTTTTCTACTTGTGTAATAACCCAATCTTTATTTAACATAAAATACAAAATTTGCTCATAAGCTTTTGTATACTTATCCTTTTTATTTACTTGTTTTTTTGGAATGTTGATTGTCTCTTCTTTTGGCTTATCTTGTAAGAGACTATTCAAACGCATTTCCAGTGTATTATACCCTATATCGAATTCTTTTGCAAGTCTTTTTAAGATTACTTCTCTTCGAATAGCGTCTCCTATTTTTGCAGTTTCTTCTATTACTTTATTGATATAACCTGCTTTTTCTTCATCACTTCTAAAATCAACAGATTCTTTCATCTTTTGCATTTTATAATCAGAGAAATTAATGGCAGAATCTACTAATCCTTGAAAACGTTCTTTTCCATTTTTTAAAATATAGGTATCTGGATCATCTGGATCTGGTAAAACAATTACTTTTACTTCTAATCCTTGTTCTAATAAATGGTCCCCGATTGCTTCGGTTGCTTTTTGTCCTGGACCATCTCCATCTAAACATAAAATGATATTATTTGATAATCTTTTTAATAAAGCAATTTGTTCTTTTGTTAAGGCAGTTCCCATTAAGGCAACTGTATTTTTAATACCAATTGTGGATGCACGAATAACATCCATGAATCCTTCCATTACAATTACTGATTTTTTCTCACGACATTCTTCTCTTGCAATATGGTAATGGTATAACATTTCTCCTTTTTTGAAGATATCTGTTTCTTTGGTATTTAAATATTTATTTTGATCAACGTCTTTATAAATTCTTCCACTAAATCCTACTACTCTTCCGTTGACATCATATAGTGGGAACATAACACGATCATTATAAATATCATGATCATCACTAGAAAGACCAATTCGATTTAATGTGACTAAATCATAATTCTTTTTTTGTAATAATTTAGTTAAATCATCTCTAGATTCTAGGGATAAACCAATTTCAAATTCTTTGATGATTTTTTCATCAATACTTCTTTTTGCTAAATAATCTCTTGCTTGTTTTCCTACACTACTATTTAAATTGTTTTGAAAATATTTTAATGATAATTCATATGCTTGATATAAGTTATCAAACTTGGTTGTTTTTTTGGCAATATGAATGCTTCCTGTATCGACTCCAACTTTATCCCCTAAATACTTTAAGGCTTCTTTAAAATCAATGTGTTCATAGTTCATTAAAAAAGTAAAAACGTTTCCTGTTGCATGGCAAGAAAAGCAAGTATAGATTTGCTTTTCACGGGAAACGCACATAGATGGGTTTGTATCATCGTGGAAAGGACAAACTCCAAAGAAGTTTTTTCCACGAGCAACAAGTGGTATTCTTTCTCCAATAACATCAACAATATCAACTTTACTACGAATTGTATTTGCTAAATCGTTATTCATTCTACCACCACCTTAAAACACACTTATATTATATATCACATTTTGTCTACTTTTTCTAGATGTTTTTGTTCTTTCATACTCATTAATTTTGCTTCTAAGAAACTCTTTACGGCTTCTCTTGTATTTTCTTTACTATTATCGATATAACCAAATCCCCTGCTAGCTTCATCAACAGCTCTTAATTGTGCCTCATAATACTCTTTATTTCGATTATAATGTTCTATCATAAAATCCAACATTTTTAATACTTCTTGGAAAGTTTTATCATCTGTTACTTCCATCATAGGAGTTAATAGGTCTTGATTTTCATCGACATGGGCTATCATTTCTTCAAAGATTCTTGCTTCTTCCTCCAATAGGTCACGTGTTTGAAAACATATTTTTCGAAGAATTATATTTTTTACAAGTGCACGAATGACTCTTCTTTTATCTTTTTGTAATCCTTTGTAGACTTCATCCATACTAATTGCTAAGGCACATGCATTGATGACTTCTTTTTGGAGTTTTTCATCTACTACATATTGTTTATATTCTTCTTCAATCGGAATCATTTTGTCACCCTTCCTTTTACGTATTGAGGAGTTTTTTCCTTTTTTGCTTTTGCTTCTAATTCTGCTATTTTTTTATTTAAGAATTCTATCAAAGAATTTCTATTATTTTCATATCGAGAATTAATCATGTAAATTCCTTGAGCAGTAATTTCAATTCGATCTCTTTCATAATCATAATAGTCTCTTTGAGCGTCATATAATTCATCTGCATAATCTACTAATCGAATTAATTCTTTATAATTATCTTCTTTCGCAATATTGTGAAGTCTTTTAAAGAAATCTGCCATCTCTTCTGTTAGTGTAATACAATCTATCACTACTTCATCATCTAAATCATAAAGTTCTACATCTTCTTCTGCAAAGATAAAAAAGAAAAAGTTACGAATTTTTGCTTCTAGACGCCAAAGAGAATTTTCTCTTAATTCTTTTTTGAAGGCTTTTGTTGCATACTCATATTCTCCAATATCTAGGGCAATATAAGATAAGAATTCTTCTAGATTGGTAACGGTTTTTGTTTTTTGTTTGAACCCTTCATACTCTTTTTCTAATTCTTCTACCTTTTTCATACGTCGTCTCTCCGTCTTGACTTATTATTATAACAAAAAAAATCATAATGAACAATTGATTATGATTTTCGAATAATATAAACGGAATATTTAATTGTTAGGTGCACATCAACGGTGACACTTAACCCACTAAAATTAAGTGTTCCTATTATTATTATATGAAAAACTGATTCCTATTACAATAAAAAAGTACGATGTACGTACTTTCTATTTTCTTAGTCCTCTATTCTTAATTTCATCTGTAATTAGTTTTACAAATTCTTCTTGAGGAAGTGTTGTTGTTTCTTGATGACCAAATAATCTGTATGAGATTGTTTTGTTTTCTTTTTCTTGGTCTCCTAAAATAATTGTATATGGAATTTTATTTACTTGAGATTCTCTTAAACGATATCCTAGTTTTTCATTTCTATCATCTAATTCTACACGAACATTGTTTTCTTTTAATAAGTTAAATACTTCTTCTGCATAGTCACTTTGGAATTCAGAATTTACTGGCATAACGATTGCTTGAACTGGAGCTAACCAAGTTGGGAATGCTCCTTTTGTTTCTTCAATAATGAATGCAGTAAATCTATCGAATGTTCCGAAGATAGCTCTATGTAGAACAACTGGTATTTGTTTTTCTCCATTGGAATCAATATATGTTAATTCAAATCTTCTTGGTAGTAAGAAGTCTAATTGGCAAGTTGATAATGTTACTTCTGGTCCTACTGCAGGTTTTACTTCAACGTCTAATTTTGGTCCATAGAAAGCAGCTTCTCCAATTGCTTCAAAATATTCTACTCCTAAATCATTTAATACTTCTCTTAATTTTGCCTCTGCTTCATTCCACATCTTGTCATCATCGAAGTATTTTTCTTTATCTTCTGGATCTCTTAAAGATAATCTGAATTTATAGTTTTCAATTCCAAAGTCTTTATAGGTTTCTAGAATTAAGCTAACAACTTTTTTGAATTCTTCTCCAATTTGATCTGGTCTTACGAAAAGGTGTGCATCATTTTGACACATACATCTTACTCTTTCAAGTCCTTTTACTGCACCACTTGCTTCATAACGGAAGTCTGTTGCGAATTCTCCAATACGAATTGGTAAGTCTCTATAAGAATGTAATTTGTTTCCATAGATTAACATATGATGTGGACAGTTCATTGGACGTAGAACAAATTCTTCTTCATCTACTTTCATCATTGGGAACATATTTTCTTTGTAGTGATCCCAGTGACCTGATGTTTTATATAAATCTACTGTTCCAACACATGGAGTATATACATGTAGATATCCCATCTTTTGTTCTTTTTCGTAGATGTAGTTTTCTAATTGTTTACGAATAATTGCTCCATTTGGTAACCATAGAGGCATTCCTGAACCTACTAAGTCATGATTCATGAATAATTCTTGTTCTTTACCAATCTTTCTATGATCTCTTTCTTTTGCTTCTTGGATTTCTTTTAAGCAAGCATCTAAATCTTCTTGGTTATCAAAACATACTCCATAAATTCTTTGAAGCATTTTGTTTTTAGAATCACCTTTCCAATAAGCACCTGAGAATTTTAATAATTTAAAATATTTTAATTCTTTTGTATTATCTACATGTGGTCCACGACATAAGTCTGTGAAATCTCCTTGTGTGTAGCAAGAGATAACTTGTTCATTTTCATCCATACGAGAAATTAAATCTACTTTGTATGGATCATCTTTGAATTTTTCTAATGCTTCTTCTTTTGTTAGTTCATGACGTACGATGTTTTTCGCATCTTTTGCACATTTTTTCATTTCTTTTTCAATCTTTTCAAGATCTTCTTCTTTAATGACTTCGTCTCCTAAGTCAATATCATAATAGAATCCTTCTTCAATAGCAGGACCTACCCAGAATTTCGCATTTGGATATAAATGTTGTATTGCTTGTGCTAATAAGTGAGCACAAGAATGGTTTAATTTAAATAATCTTTCGTCTTCTTTAATATTTATCATAATTACTCTCCTATTTTTATTTCTACTTTTATTTCTTTGTTTACTTTTTCTTTGAATTCATCTGCAAGTTCTAAACTTCCTGTAATAGATCCATAATGGATGGGAATTGCAACTTGTGGATGAAGATCGTTAATATATTCAATTGCTTCTGCTACATCCATGGTGTATGTTCCACCAATTGGTACGAAGCAAATATCTGTTTTGACCTGATCGGTCTCAGGAGTTCGATCCGTATCTCCCATGATATAGAAGAATTCATCTTCTAAGCAAATATTGTATCCAACATAATTTTTTTCTCTTGGATGAAATGGTTTATCTAAGTTGTATGCAGGAATTGTATCAAATTCGAAATCATCAATTTGATAATGCTTTCCTGGTTCTACGACCAAATCATGTGTCTTATCTTGTAGACAAGTTGGTACAATGATTTTTGTTGTATCTTTTCTTACATTTTGAATGGATTTTTCATCATAATGATCATAGTGATCATGCGTAATGAAAATATAGTCTGCATCTTTTAATTCTACTTGAATATGATAGGGATCTACATAAATTGTTTTCTTCCCTGTTAATTTCACAGATGCATGTCCTAATACTTCTATTTTCATAGGAATTCCTCCTTTTAAACAAATAAAAAGGATCGTACAGGAGTGCTAAAGCACGGTACCATCCTTTGTTTTTCTTACTTAAATAACGACTTTCGCCGGAATACCTTTTCAGTATTCTACTAGCAAGGTAGTAACTTTATTCATACTTGTTCGTTTTCACCATCCACGAACTCTCTACAAAGATCTGAATAAAATCGTGTCCTTGGTCACTGTATTTCTTCCAATGAAAGAATTATAACACTATTTTTTCTTTTTGTAAATTAGTGATTTGATATAACGATGTGCTCTCATATATCGATTACGAATACTGTTTCCTGTTGCCGGAATGACATGATATCCAATAATGATAATAATCCATAATACTCCATATAGGTTTCCCATGAGTAATTCTCTTAAAGAATATATCGCAATAATCGCAATTGCGATTGTGATAATGATAACCCATATCAAATTATCTCTTTCTTTTTTACTGGTTAAAGATTCAAAACTTACCTCATGTTTATTAATTAAATTGTCTGCTTCTTCTTGGAATGCATTGAATCTTTCTTCGATTTCTTTTTCTTCTTTTACAGGAGCTGTTGTTTGATATTCAATATCTCTCATTTTGATATTTCCATTTTTAAGTATTTCAATATCAATATTTAGATAATTCTCATTTGGTAGATCTACCATAAAATGTTTTTCTACTAATTTAATTAGTTTCAACTTACATTTATCAGAAATACCACTTGCTTCATTGATATCAATTTTCATTTGTTTATTGAATTTATCTAATGACATAATCATCAACTCCTACTTGATTATATCATAAAACTATCTGCTGTTCCAAGAATAAGGAACATATACTAAAACTCCTAATCCATAGAAGTCTTCTGATAGCCTTTTTTTATCGTAACGATACCAAGCGTTCAAATCATAACAATTTGGATCTTTGGAATCGAATAATGCACAATCTAGGACAGCAATATGTAAATGTACTCCTGTTGATTGTCCGGAAGAACCCATTTGTCCTATCGGGTCAAATGCTGTTACTTGTTTTCCAACATATAGTCCGTTTGCATAGCTTGAAAGGTGAACATACTGGGAGGTATATTTGATTCCATCTACTTCATGCAATACTGTTACTACCAAGGCACCATAGGGATCATAATAGATTCCGGAAATGGTTCCATCGGCTATTGGATAAACCGTTTCTGCTGTTCCACGCCAACTCGTAATATCATATGCTACATGACCAACATTGGGAAAGGTGGTTACGCTTCCGTTCTCCGTAGGTAGGTACCATATTTGAGTAGGCTCTTCTCTTTTATAAGAGACTTCGGTTGCGGGAAAGTCTTCTATTTCGATTGGGCTTCCCTTCAATGCTTCTTCCACTTGATTGAGAGTTGTTTGAATACTGGTTAATAAATCCGATGTTTGTTTTTGATTACTAACTTTTGTTGCAACATGAGGTTCTGTCATGTTTTTGATGTTTACGGATTCATAGTTAATGGTATAGGTAGGTTGATTGTCATAATAATTTTTTATTTGTATTCCAACTGAGGTCGCTAAAAAAAGAAATGACATGAATAAAACTATTTTTTGTTTTACTGTGAATTCCTGATTTAGCATAACCATTCCTCCTTGATGTGTAAAAGCAGGACTTATTATACTGAATCATTGCTATAATGTCAAATAATAGTGATTTTTATAACTATAAATTTTATTTATAATAAAAAATATCATCTACGACGATATTTTTTTTGATATTCTCTTACGAAATATTCCATTTGTGGTTCTCTCGCATTAATAAGTTTGGCTTTTTCTTCAATCTCTTGTCTCAATGCTTCTAATTCTTCTGGAGTTGGCGTCTTATCATAACAAACTTCTAAAGCATGCTCCATAACAATATCAGGTGCCCTTCTTAGAAGAGATGTGATGTGACAATAGTGATCTAGATCTAATCCAGAGTGTCTTCCTTCCATTGCATACCAACCTTTTGGATAGATTCCATCAATTAATTGATATAAATTCTTGAATTGTTCTCCTCCATAAGTTTGATTTAGGTTATCAATTAATGCTTGTAACTTCAAGTTCGTTTCTTCATCAATTTCGTGAACACGATATAGTGCAGGATATCCATTTCTTGCGAAGAACTCTGCTACCCTATTTCCTGTTAGTAACATAGATTGGAATACAATGTTTTCAGATCCTTGTCTTTTAACACGTAAGTCTGAAAGGTCTTCTTTGTTTTCCTTAATCTGATTATACAAGTCACTACCTTTATACTTTTCTCCTAAGATTGTTGTTACTTTAGATAGATTATCTAATGTTTCCTTTAATTGTGAACCATCTGGTTCTTTTTGTAGGATTTCATCTGCTTGTTGATAAGTTATTCTTTTGTTGTTTCTTGTAATGGTTTTCTTAAACCATTCATTTACAACCTCTCCTGTTGGTGATATTTCAAAGTAATAACTTCTTGTTAGTCGTGGCTCTCCTTCTAGTAAAGATCCTTTATCAGCTGCGAAGCTATATGGGAAAATAGGAACGGTTCTATGAAAATCATCATCTACTGTTTGATATTTTTCTGGTAAGTAAATGGCACTTCTTCTATAAATGGCTTCTTGTACGATTTCTGATTCATATGGGAAATATCCTAGAACAGATGCAATATGAACTCCTAATAAGAAGTTTCCATTTGGAAGAATTCTACAAGATAAAGCATCATCTATTTCAACCGATTCTGGTTTATCGATTGATACGACATAGTCTTTTACTTCTTCTCTATCCGTCATTTCCCCTTCCATTGGTTTCTTTACTAATTTTACTTGTTCTTGGAAGTGTGGTTCAAAGAAGACATGTACTTTAAATTTATTCGCAATATTTGTGATTTTTTCTTTCTTTTCTCTCGTACCTTTTAATCTTTCTATTAATTGATTAACTGGTACTGTATTAATCTTTCTTCTTTCTCCTTTTTTACGATGAGCTGTTTGATCTAAAAATTTATAGATATCTTCTAAACAATCTCTTTTTGTATTTTCTGTTAAATTAAAACTTTTTTGAGATAGAATCAAAGATATTAAATTATCAAAATAGAACGTATCTGCTTCTTCCGAATCATAAACACTTCTTAAATACCTTCTAATAATGTTTCTAAATAATGGGATTTCATTTTTATCTTTTACATTCGCAAGAGATGGCATCTTTTTTAATGTATATTCTAAGTATTCAATATTTCTTGTTTCATCAATTAAGAAGGACATAAAGTCATATTGTTTCGTATCTTTTTCAGATGTAATTTCTAAAAGAGAATCTAATTGTCTTTCTACTTTTCTAAATTCACTTCTGATTTTTTTAATATTATAGAAACTCTTTTTTCTTTCTGATAGAATTCTATCCATCTTTGTTTCTAATCGAACGATTCTTCTGGATACTACTTTTCGATTAATTCCATCATTATTTCGAATTAATATTTCTGCGAGTTTTAATACTTCTACTACACGATCAAGTGCTTTTTTTTCATTGATGGATTCGATTTCATCATCGATTAAACTAAAAAGAACATCGAGACTAGCATTCGCGTCACCATTAGCATATTGAAAAAAGTCTTTTTCTTTTACTTTTGGTCCATTACAGTTTAAGTAATTGCGTAATGCTTTCTCAATGTTCATATTAATCCCTCCTATTTTTACTTATTAATTTATGTTCTACCGTTAGTTGTTTAATTCTTTCAACGATTCTTCTTGCTTTCATCTTGTCAACTCCAGAGGATGTTACTGAAAGAGCATCTTCTAGTTCTTCTAATGTAAGATTCGAAGTAAAGAATGTAGGTAGATGATTTTCCATTCGATATTGTAGGATGGTTCCTAGCACTTCATCTCTTGACCAATTACTACAATTCTCGGCGCCTATATCATCTAGTAATAATAATGGGATTTTCTTTATTTCTTCAAATTGTTCATCATAATTTGATTGTTCATTGGAATATGTTTGAAAAGATGATTTTAGTTTTCTTAAGAACTCAGGGTAATATATTAAAATACTTTTTATTCCTTTTTTAGCGAGCTCATTAAAGAGAGCTGCGATTAAATAAGTTTTTCCTGATCCAAAGGATCCATGTAAGTACATACCTTTTGGTTTCTCACCATCATGATAGTGATCCACAAATTCTTTGAAATATTTAATGATTGGTATTCTACTTTTATCATCTTTATAGATATTTTTTAAGGATGCATTTTTTATATCTTGGCTTATTTCAAACAATTCCAAGTTTTCTTTGTATGCATTCTCTTTGATTTCTTTTTCTTTCTTTTCACATGCTTCATAGGAGAAGGTTATGATTTCTTTCTTTTCATTTGGTGTGTAGCAGTATCCTTCTACTTTGTTTTTGCATTCTTTTAAAGATTTACATTTACGACAGTTTTCATATTCTTGAAAAGCATCTTCTAAGTTGGATGTATATTTCATGAGTACTTTATCATGGATATTTAATCCATCTACATATTCTTTAAAATCTTTGTTAGCACAAGCATCTTGAAAAGAATGTTCTAAGGCAGTTAAATCGACTGATTGAATTTCATTTCCTTTTTTCAAATAAACCACCTCTCCTATTTCAATTCTATCTAATTTTCTTTGAAAAGTCTAGATATTTGACATTTTGTATTCTGTCTTTTTACCTTGAAAAACCTGACTTATCTAATTGCGTTTCTACTAAGTCGTTATTGTTGATTATTCTTTCATAGTCTTCATTAGGAACGACCCAACCTAGTTTTTGAAATCCATCAATTTCGGAAGATCCATTTCCTTCTTCTAAAGAAGATAAGTATCGATAGTTTTCTGCGACTTTTGCATTGTTTTTTCGATAAAGACTTTCTGCTTTATTGGTCTTAAAACGATAGTAGATTCCTCCTTTATTTTGTTTATAGATATCTACTACCATATTATTCTTTACTAATGTGATTTTTTCTCCGTCATCATATTTTTCTGGATCTTTTACACGAAATCCATATTTATTCATTAACGATAATAAATCTAGTTTTCTTTGTCTTGTGGTGGATTCTACAAAAGGAAATCCATTGTCATAACTATAGTATAAATAGATAGACATTAATAAGTCTCCTAATCCTTTATTTCGATAATCTTCTAATACTTTAGATCCAATATATTGAGAGACTGGAATTCCTTCTTTTGTTTGATACAACATAAAATATACATATCCATATTCTATTTTTTGATTATTTTTATCAAAACCAATGATTCTTAGATATTCTCTATTATCTGGATAGTTTCCTCCATCATTTCCCCCGTTAGAGATTTGATGAACTAAATATCCTTTGGTTGTTGGTAAGCCATAATCATATAAATCAAATTCACCAATGATTTGACCTTTTTCGATTGATATCATATTTTATCACCATTCTCATTATATCATATTCTTTTTAAACAATTTCTATTTCTTCCACATATGCGTATGTTGTATCTTTTTCTGTCAATAATTTTTCATATAAATTGTTTGCATAATCTGAAACCATATCTACTCTTACAAAACCATTTTTTGTTTGTACCAAAGGAATTGATTTTCTTTTCTTG
>CAMIXP010000032.1 GCA_946402785.1 uncultured Caryophanales bacterium
CATCCTTATTTTTTAATTTCGCTTCATAGTCTTCTTTTAAATGATTCTCTTTTAATTCTAAATCACTAATCTTTTGATCTTTTTCCGATAAAGCTTTTTGTTTATCCAATTCATGTTTCGATTCTTGTACTTCTAATTTCTTTTCTAATTCAGAAATTCTTAAATCCTTTTTAGACATTTCTCTTTGAAAAGATTCATTCATCGTAGATTCTTTTAATTTGACAGCTGTATCTTTTTCTTTTTGAACAGCCTCTTCAAATTCATGATCTCGTATTTGCTTTACAATCGACTGATAATCAGACTCATCAATTTGAAAAACGGTACCACAATTAGGACATTTTATTTCATTCATAGTATCCCTCCAAATTTATTATATCAAAAAAAAGAATAATCTTATCGATTATTCTCCTTCAAATACTGGATTATCCATCGTAATGGTTACAAAATCCATGGTAAATTTTAAAGTTTTTGTATTCTTAGGAATTAAGTAACCAACATATCCTTGTAATTTTTCATTAGAGCCCACTCTACTTCCAAGTAAGGTTGGATAATTAGCTTGTCCTGAAATAGCTCTTTCAAACGTACCTGTTTTTAAATTGGCACTTTCTACTTTATAATCATCTGCTGTTATATGTAAATCTCCTGTGGATAAATATTCTTCACTTTTACGATGATTCGTATAAATAAAATGGAAAGCTATTTTCTGATATCCCTCTGGTGTATTGTAAGAATCAGGGAAGGTATCAGATACATATTCATATAATTCATAAGAATCTAATATTAAATCAAAGTCATCTGTTTTCGCAAGTTCATTGTAAGAAACAAATACACTCTTATCAAGATCTTCTTCTTTCTCATCTGATTCTTCATTAATTAAAATAATATCATTATCTTGATGCATAGAACTCATTCCAACAACTGCCATAATAGTAATAAAAGCAAACATTGCAATCGCAATGATAATAATAAATCTAGCAGGCATCATAACAGCTTTCGTCATATCTTCTGTTATCTGTTGTGATTTTTCCTGAGCAGCTGCTTTCTTTTCTTCTTCTATTTTTTCTTGTTGCTTTTTATATTTTTTAATTTTATCAGAGCAATTTGCTCCACAACTAGGACACTTGTGTTGATCAACCGTTATAGGTGTTCCACAATAATCACATTCTAATTCAATTTTCTTTTCTTTTTCCATTTTAACACCTACTCAAAATAATTATTTTTCTTTCCAAACATAGCTTTGATGAATCTTCCCATAGCTCTTCTTTTGGTTAACCAAGTAAATTGAGCATGATTCTTTGTATTATTCGCGATTCTTTCAACCATAAATTCCGCAATCGTTTCTGGTCGATCTCCTAAAATATTATATACATTCTTTGTCTTTTCATCGAGTTCAATATGGTCTCCATCTCCCAAAGAAGTATGAATAAAATTCGTAATCATAATACCAGGAGTAATTTTACCAACTACTATTTCTCCACTAGCATCATCTGCTTCTTTCGCAAGAGCCTCTGTAAAATAAGTAACTCCTCTTTTAGCAGTTCCATAAATACTTAAACCTGTCATAGTAGCATTATCAGAACCAAATCCTTCTACATTGTAGATAGCTCCACTTTTATGTTTTAACAAGATAGGCATAATTAATTTACTACAAATAATCGTACCTTTTAAATCAATATCTATTAGTCGATTAATAACAGAATCCTCTAATTCCCAAATAGGTTCATTTGGTTGATTTACTCCAGCATTATTAATCCAAATATCAATCGTCGTAAATTTCTCTAGAATATGAATAATACAATTCTTTACTTCTTCTCCATTTGTCACATCCATATGACAAGACATATAAGATGCATTCGAAGTAACTTTAGAAAGTCTTTCTTCCGCCTTTTGAATTTCTTCATCATTTACATCACAAATAACTACATTAAAACCTCTTTGATAGAATCGCTCTAACATAGCATAACCAAATCCTCTAGCACTACCCGTAATTACAACTGTTTTCAATGTATCACTCCTCAAAAATATAAGACGCTAAACTAGGTAATTCCGTAACATCATGAATGGAGTATTTAGAAACTAAATTATCTCCAAAACCGTATTTAGCATATACAAAAGTTCCTCCTGCATCAACAGCAGAAACTTGATCTTTTAATGTATCTCCTACATAGATAATTTTCTCTGCTTTATATTTATCTTTTACTTTACGCATAGCTTCTGCCTTTGAAATAAAGAAATTAGAAGCTGCAACATAATCCGTAATATAATCAGAAACATTTGCTTCCTGTATAAAGTTTTCAATATAAAAATCATTGGAACAATTACTTACAATACATAGAATATACTTTTTAGATAATTTTGCAATGATCTCAGAAACATGTGGGAATACTTTTCCCATTACAAGACCATCTTCTATGAGTTCTCCTTCTCTTTCATAAATCTTTGCTAAAAGTTCTTTAGCCTCTTTTTCTTTTAATGTAGGGAAATATCTTTCTGCACAAGTATCAAACTCATACCCCATATTATCCACAATGACTTCTCTACTTACTTGAAAAGGATAACCATTTTCTTTTAAATAATCGTTTACAATCTTATAGGTTGCGTCCGCCGTATCCCATAAAGTTCCATCTAAGTCGAATATAATCATATTTTTCATGATATCACCTCCGACTATACATCACGTTTCCACAATCCATGTAAATTACAATAAGCATAAGCAGAAACAACTGTTTCCCCTTCTCCTAAAGAAAAATAACAAATTGGTTCCATGCCCGGTTTTAAATAATCAATCTTAACACCCTCTGTTGTCGTAAGAACCATAAATTCAATATAATGAGCTTCTTCCATTGGATGTAAAACTTCTCCACAGGTAACAGTAGCAACCAACCCATTAATCTCTACAACGGGAACATGCTTTTCTCTAGCAGCATCCTCTGTATTAGCTTCTAGTACTGTCATTTCTTGTCCACAACAAGTAGGAATACAAGATCCTTCTTTCAAAACAGCAACAACATTGTTGCATTCTTTACATTTCCATATTTTCATATTATCCCTCCATACTATCTACCAATATTTTATCACAAAAAAAATCTAGTAGTAAACTAGATTTCTTAAGCATATTCTGGTTCTCTAGATTTCGTTGTTTTTCTCTTAGCAGGACTCTTAACAGGTGTTGTACTCTTCTTCGTAGCACTTGCTCTTGCTTTACGAGGTTTCTTAACCTTGATTCCAAATTTCTTACATAATTCATAATATCCTAAAGGTTTATAAATCATATCTACTTTGAAAACACGGAATAGATTCTTTACAATACTAAATGTCGTTACAACAAGTAATCCAGAAAATGGAATAGTCGTATTAACAAGCATGGTAAGAACAAGTTCTAAAACATAAAATCCTACAGATGCAAATTTATAAGGAATTAATTCTAAATGAAATAGAATCAATTCAATAGATACAACAACAACTTCCATGATCATACCAATTGTAAATAAAATTGGTTTTGCAATATACATATATTCTCCTGTACGAAACATAGCAGCTAAAAACATACAAGTAATACCTACTAATACACATACAGTTTCTACAATATTAACCTTTTTGTGAATGGTTTTATTCATACAAATCTCCCCCAAATCAACTGTTCCATATTATATCAAATTTTAAGAGATTTGTAAAGAGAGATTAGTCCGTTATCACTTCATCCATCGATATATCATGAGAATTATAAGGAATACTTTTAACCATTTGTTCCCGAAAACATACCCCTATTTTATAAACTTTTTGTTTTTCTAAGAATCGATCATAATAGCCTTTTCCAAAGCCCATACGATGACCTTCTTCATCAAAAGCAACCCCTGGTACAATCATGATATCAACATCCACCATTCTTTTACTTTCCTCTCCAACAGGTTCCATCACATGAAAAGGGCTTTGTACAAAAGATTCATTTTCACCAATCTCATAAAACAATAAATCATCTTCTACGACTTTTGGTAAATATACTTTTTTCCCAACTTTTAAAGAATGTTGAATCAATTCTAAAGTAGATACTTCATCTTTTAAACTATAATATAAACCAATGTTCTTTGCTTTTTGATATCGTTCATGTTCAATAATTTTTTGATAAATTCGATGAGATTTTTCATCTTTATGAATAATATATTTTCTCATTCGAATCAATTCTTTTCTTTTTTCTTCTTTCATAATGACTCCTAAAAAAAAGAGTTAAAAACGAATCGCACCTTGTAGTAGACTTGTTTTTTCCTCTTCTTCTTTTTTGATAATTTCATTCACTTGATTCGTTGCATTATCAATCTTTTCAGAATAAGTAATGGCATTTTGTGAAACATCATTAACAATCTTGGCCATTTCTTCTAACTTCGTTTGTGCAATCTGAAGAGATTGTTCAGTAGAACTACCTAGACTAGTACTAATAGATTGAATATCTCTACTAATCGTAGATAAATCAGCTGCAATCGATTTCATTTTTGATATTTGAGATTGAGAACTAATACTCATAACTATATTCCTCCTCACTCTCTTCTTCCTCTTCCCCGGTATCATTATTCTTTTTAGACTTTTGAGCCATATAATAAGCTCCTCCTGCTGCAGCTCCTAAACCTAATGTTGTTAAGGCTACTGTTCCAAAAGGGAACCCTTTCTTAGGAGAAGAAACAGGATTTGGCTTGTTGACATTTTCATAAGTAACAACACCCTCTGGAATTGTCATATCAGATGGTTCTGGAATAGATAATGGTTCTTCTTCCATCCAATCATCTTCAAATCCAACTTCGTATGTAAAATCCTCATCAACAGGTACTTCCTCTAAAGTAACTGGTAAATCTGGTGTTTTATAATCTTCTACAATATGAGCAACTACCGGAGTAGATACAGCTTCTTCTGGCATAGATACATAAGAAGGTGCCGGCTCCTGAACAACAACCCTAGGTGTTTCCACCGTAGGGGTAACAACAGAAATAGATTGAGGTTGAGCAGAAACTTCTCTTACCGGTTCAACTGTTTGAGAAACAGAAGGTACAGCAGGAACAGACACTTCTGTTGTCGTTTGTACAGGCTCACGATAAGTTGGTTGACTATAACTAGGAGTTTTTGAATAAGATGTTCCTCCACCCGTTGTTGTGGTTGTCGTAGTAGTCGTTGTATGTTGATAAGTTGTTTGCTGAGGACTGGTCTGAGGTTGTGTCGTCTGTTGTGGTGCAGTCGTAGCAGGATCATCATGCGAAGTGGTAGTAAGATTGACAATTTGTCCTGTAACAGGTTCATCTTTCACAACCAATGTCTCCGTTCCCATTTGATCAAGATTATTTGCTAAATTAACTAAATAATTTCCTTTTAAATCACCTTTATGAAGAGCAAGTAAATGTTGAGACATTGTCGCAGCCGTTGCTTTACTACCATTCGTATCGACTCCAGTCGCAACCATCTTTTGAATAGCCTCTTTATCAGACGAAAATTTCTCATAATCAATATGACCATATCCAACCAAGTAAGGGTCATCTATTCGGAAAGATCTAACTTGAACATCATCATTAACATTTCCTTCAACCGTATCCACATAGGTAACTCCATCTACTTCACGAGTTCCTAATACAAATCCTATATGCGTATAAGACTGTGGCTCATCTGGATAATCACTAGCATCATTTGCAAAGAAAGCCGCTCTACTCTTTTCAACAGCTTCATTGTAATCTGACAAAGGAGCATCCTTCTTACTCGTATAATAACGATTTCCCTGTTTAAAAGTTAAAATATCTCCCGGTTGTGGAATATATCCATCTTTAATCCAATCACTTACTTGTAAATTGGTTCCATGTTCTGCATTATATTTGGAAAGATTTGATTCCCAATTAGAAAATCCACCATTCCTCTTATACTTATCAACCAAGGCTTGGCTGACATAATAATGAATTCGATCATCTGTCTCAAAAGCAATTCCTGTTTGTTTTTTATAATTTCCAATAATTTTCCAAACAGAAGCATAAGAAGGATCAATAATACTTTCATCCCCATAATAATAATTAATAATGCTTCCAACAAACATCGCACACCAAGCATGTTCTGTAGCATTTCCAATAAATTGACTAGAAGCAAATTTTGAAGAAAAGTTATTCGCATATCCCATCTGATTAGCACTTAATCCTAGATAACGCAATGCACTTAGTACAATTGCTTTTCGATCATCAGACAATGTCTTAAAGTTAGGATAAAGATACTCTAAATAATCCACACTTAAAGATTCAGATAAATCAATATCTGCTCCCGAATATACTTTTTTGACTTCTCCTAAAAATGTTTGTGTTTTTTCCAAACGAACTTTAATATTTTCTAATTCAGTTGTATCAAAAGATGTACCCATCTGTTTTTTAACACGACTATCTATACTAGAATCACAACTTTTAATCTCATTAATCTTCGTTTGGAGAGACTCAATTTCTTGTGCAATACGACCAGCACAAGTATCAAGAGTCGTAAATTGTATATCGATTACACCAGCCATATTTCACCTCTTTTATAAAAGGGAAAGTCTACTTTCCCTCTTGTTTTAATTGCTCATCTGCTGCACGATAACTTGCAACAGCATCTCGAATATATAAATTAAATTCATTGATCTTATCTGGACTCTTTTCCATATCCGAATCAATGGCAGTATAAGTTTCAGATACTTGGTTAGCACCTCTACTCTTTAAAACTTCATCTAAGCTTTCCATTTCTCTTTTTAAATCTGCTAAATGTAATCTTAAATCATCTGAATTTTGTTTAAGTCTATCAGCACATCCTAAAGCATCTTCATATGACATTTTTCCTAAACCCATATATCCTCCTATAAATCCCCTGCTTGAGAAGCAAGCGCTTCTTGTTCTTCCATTAGTCGATATCCATGTCGAATTAAAGACTCTCCTAATTTCTCTTCAATTCCTTGTTGTAATTGTTCAAACTTAGGAACATATCCCTTCATTTGCTCAACAAATCCATTACTAACAGAATCATCCCAAGCATTTTTGATTTTAGCAGATTCATCTGAAACTGCCTTTATTTCCTCTAAGCATAACCTAGCCAAACTTTTGATTTTTTCCCCTTTTTCTACAATTCCTGAAGGATCAGCATACATTTCATCATTAATATTACTCATGCACACACACTCACTTTCTTATATTTTACACTTTCATTATACCTCATTTAAAAAAAGAAAAGCAATGAAAAAAGCCCCATAAGGGACTTTATGACAATAACTTAACTACTTTTTGAATAGAAATCTTGAGCAGCCGTACGTAAAATATTATAAGCTTGTGAATCTTTTGACTTGTACTTAATTGTTACAACAAATCCAACTGATGTTTTAGGATCATACGTTATATAAGAAACATAATCACTAACAACATCTCCAATTTTATAATAAGTCGCATTATTAATAGAAGAAAAACTTCCATATTTAACATATTTTTGATCAACATAGTCAAATGCAATTGTCTGGTTCTCTAATTTACTCTCTACCTTTTCAAGATCTGTGATGGCATCTTTAGAAAAGATTTCTTTTCCTTCATATACACCATCATTAGCAATCGCACTAATCATCTTGGCAAGATCAACAGCACTTGTATTATAAGATGTAGCAAAGTAAATAGAATTTCCACCAGAGAATCCAGAAGGATTAGTACATCCAAGAGGAGTAAGAATTTCTCTTGCTAAGTACTCATTGATAGTTTCTTTCATAGAAACCTGCATCGTAAATCCAGCCATGGCATGATCTCTTGTTGTGTTATCTTTTAACATTTGATAAGAAGTAGAAGTTCCAGGAATACCACCTTTATCAAATAATTGATGGGAAGTATGAGAAAGCATAAAAGCAGCTCTTGCATACGTTTTACTTAGTCCTCCACCAAAGTATTCACTAGAAGTATTACCAGGTTCCATATAAATCATACTTAAATTCTTAACGGTACTAGAATGTGTCAAGCAGTTACGTAAAGTTGCAGGATTCTCAACGAGTTTAACAGAAGGTGCTGTGTACTTTTTAAAGCTGTCATTGCTACCAATATTACTCTTCCAAGCTTCCGTACATTCACTAAAATTACGGTCATAGTTCATATGCCAATAAGTGTCAATGTTAGTGTCAAGGTTTACAATACCATCAGCATCCATTTTAGCTGCAATAATTCCTAAAACACTCTTAGAAGCAGAAGAAATTTTAAATCGTTCATCATCATCTGTTTGATAAGCATATTTACTTTGAATTTTACCATTTGCAAAAACAGCCACTTGTGCTTTTTCAATGTTTCCAGTAGAAATCTTTTTATAAACATCTTCAGCAGAAGGTACCTTAGCAACAGTAGCATCACCTGTAACAGTAACTTGCGTAGCAGCCATCTTACCATTATCACTAAATACAGCAACTGTTGCAGTTCCAGGATTGACTCCTTTAATTTTTCCTTCTTGTGTAACAGATACAATAGAAGAATCAGAAGTACCCCACATAACAGATAAGTTTGTCGCATTCGTAGGATTATAAGTAACTTCTAAAGAAATCGTTTCTCCTTTTTCAATTTGAACAGTACTTGAAGATAAAGATAAACTTTCAATAGAAACACGATTATCTTTATGAACAGTATCTACTTGTACTTCACAAGAAACAGTAACGCCATTATTACTTTTCGCAGTAATAATCGTTCTTCCGGATTTAATAGCTTTTACAAGCCCTTTATCAGAAACAGTTGCAATATTAGGATCATAACTTGCCCAAGTAATGGTTTGATCATAAGCATTCGTAGGACTTACAGTCGCTGTTAATTGAAGAGTTTCCCCTTCTCCTAGAGTTGCTGCTGACTTATTGATCGTTAAAGCAGAAACAGGAATTCGATATGCCATCTTATCATAAGCACGGACTTCACAAGTAGTAGATTTACCATTAGATTCCTTAATCGTTACAATAGCAGTTCCTGCTTTTAAAGCTTTAATTTCTCCAACTTCTGATATAGAAATTGTTTCAGGATCAGAAGAAGACCACTCTACATCTGTTGGAGCTTCTTTTGGATAAGTAGCATATTTCAAATAAGAAGTATCCCCTACCCATAAACATAAACGACTCTTCTCTAAAACAATTTTCTCAACCTTTGGAATTGTTTTCTCTTCTTCTCGAACAATAATATTACAACTGTCTGTTTTTCCATTCGTAGTTACAACAGATACAGTCGCAGTACCAGGACCAACTGCATGAATCACACCATGATCAGATACCGTCACAATTGTATCATCAGAAGTTGCCCATCTTAATGTTTTATTATTCGCATTATCTGGAAAAACAGTCGTGTGTAATTGAACAGTACCATCTACTAAAACAATCACTTCTCTTTGTTCAATTTCTACACGATCTACTTCTGTCTCCTTATAAGAAACCACATCAATTTCAACTGGTTTCACTTCTTTTGGTTTTGATAAATAAATAGCAAAAAATATAATAGCAATCAATATTAAGATAAAAAAGTATGCAAGAAAAAATATATCACTAATCTTTTTATTCTTTAGGTTCACAACGATACACCTCTATTATCATTATAAGATGTTTTTGTAATTTTTAAAAGAAAAAAGATTGACCATCGTCAATCTTTATGAATTAAAAAATAGTTGGTACTAAGAAATAAATAAGGAATAAGATAAAGATAATTCCCGTAACCCATGTTGTTTCTAGTTTTGGTTTAACTTTCTTTTCCTTTTTACCTCTTAATAAATCAATCATATAAATAATAACATCTAAGAATACAAAGGAAATAATACCCATACCAATTCCATTTGTAATGGAATAAGAAAGTACCATTGTAATAATAGTTACAAAAGAAGGAATGGAATAACGAACATTTTCAAAATCAATATCCACAACATTCTTCATCATTAATACACCAACATAAATTAAAGCAGATGCGGCAGCAGCAGATGGAATGAAAGCAAACAATGGTAATAAGAAAATAGATAATAAAAATAAGATAGCTGTTGTTAAAGCAGTAAGACCTGTTTTACCTCCAACAGCAACTCCCGTTCCACTTTCAACGAAAGTAGTAACAGTACTCGTTCCTAAGAAAGAACCAGCAACTGTTGCAATCGAATCTGCATACATGATTTTTCCATAATTTTCAGGTTTACCATCTTCATCCATTAAATTAGCATTTTTACAGCAACCTACTACCGTTCCCATCGTATCAAACATATCAATCATAGAGAAAGATACTACTAACATCAAAGATGTCATAAAAGCATTTTTAGGGAAATGAAATCCTCCATGAAATAAAGATAAGAATACAGAAGATTCTTTTCCAACTTGGAAGAAACTTCCAATATTCTCCCAGAATTTCCAACTGATTCCTGGAACCTTTCCAGATAAGACAGATAAATCAGCAACACCAAGAGGGATGGCTAATAAAGTAGCAGCAAGTACACCAAATACAACAGAACCCTTTACATCATAGTGACTTAATACACCTATTACAATAACACCAAATAAAGCAACAATTGCACAACAAGCAGGTCCACCACTTACCCATAATGCTTTGTCATTAAAAGCAACTAATTGTAATAAAGTAAATTGATTATCCATAATAACATGTGCATTTTGTAATCCAATAAATGCAATAAAGAATCCAATACCAACAGAGATACTAACTCTTACAGCCTTTGGCATAGCATCAAATATCATTTCACGGAAAGATATTGTATTTCCATTTTTATCACGTCCTGCAGGAATAATAGATAAAAGCAAGAAAATCAAACCACTGATAAATACAAGTGCCATCGCATTTCCATAAGAATAAGAAAATCCTAAAGCACCTCCAACAATGGTTCCAACGGTTGCATTAAGTCCCATACCAGGAGCTTGAGCAAGTGGCATTTTTGCTAAGAAAGCCATTAAAATAGTACCAATAAATGCACCTAAAGCTGTCGCAATAAAGACACTCGCAAACCTTGGATCAGCAGTTCCTCCCCACAAAATATTGTTTGGATTGACGATCAAAATATAAGCCATCGTCAAGAATGTTGTTAATCCAGCTAGTATTTCAATCTTTACATTGCTTTTTCTTTTTGTAATCTCAAAGAAAGAATCAAACTTACTAACCTTCTTTTTTGTTTGTTTCACAAACACACCTCCATAAAAATATTTTTGAAAAATAAAAAACGCCCTACATAAAATATAGCGCAGACTATGTAAATTCTATGGAGATATCAACAGGGTCATAGTCTATTCATTCACGGTGAATAGGTAGAAACATTCGAACCATATTTTCGAACTTATATGACAATTTTCTATCTTTCACCATCATTATTACACAATCATTTTAAATATGCAATATCCAAAAAAGTTTTTTAAGACAAAAAAAGTGACCTAGTCTCACGACTAGGTCTTCAGGGGGTTCGGTTGAATATACTCTAACATTAAACCGTTAGAGATATCGGCGTGATATATACTACCACGCATCTTAATCATAAAGGATAATTTTCAAAAAGTCAATTGCTTTTCCAAAGATATTCATCTCTTGACATTATGACTCTTTGATAGAAATAGAATGAATTAATCGATTTTTCAATTCATCTTGATCCGTATCCTTATTTAGTAAATATTCTTTAGAATCTTTCTTAGCTTGAAGAAGGATTTTATAATCACTTCGAATACTAGCAATCTTAAAACTCATATCTCCAGATTGTTTAGTACCAAATAAATCCCCATGTCCTCTTAACTTAAAATCTTCTTCTGAAATAACGAAGCCATCATCTTCTCTTTCCATAATGGCAAGACGTTCTGCATCACTATCACTAATTAAGATACATTGACTCTTAGAAGTACCACGACCTACTCTACCGCGTAATTGGTGAAGAGTTGATAAGCCAAAACGATCAGCATCAAAGATAACCATCGTAGTCGCATTTGGGACATCGACTCCTACTTCCACAACCGTTGTGGAAATAAGAATTTGTACTTCATTCTTTTTAAATTGTTCCATGATAATATCTTTAGCACCACTGGCCATCTTACCATGAACAATATCAATCTTATATAAATCCTTAAAAGCAAGTTTCATTTGATCTCTCAATTCATTAACAGTTGTCAAATCACTATTTTCACTCTCTTCAATTAAAGGAGCAATTACATATACTTGATGTCCAGCTTGTAATTCTTTATACATCATTTCAAGGACATCTTTAATTTCACTTGTCTTTTTCAAATAAGTATCAATCTTTTGACGACCCT
>CAMIXP010000033.1 GCA_946402785.1 uncultured Caryophanales bacterium
TCTACAAAGAATTGAATATTGGAATCAATCGTTAAATAAATATCTTTTCCTTGTACGGCATCTTCTCTAACAAAAGGTGTATCGGCAATACGATATCCTTTTAAATCTTTTTGATAAGTAATATATCCATCTTCTCCACGTAAGGCAACATCATATTGTTTTTCAATTCCCATTTCACCCGTAACAGAACCATCATCAGATTCTTTGGCATATCCAACAACATAAGAAGCAAATTGTCCTTTTGGATAATAACGTTTATAACTTTCAATGAAATCAAGACCAGGTAAATTCAAATCTTCTATTTCCTTCTTTTTAATTTCATTTAATCCTTTTCCAGCTAAACCGAACTCCGTTTGATAAACATTTTCTTTATTTAGTAATCGTAGAATATCTTCTACTTCCATACCTAAAATAGGAGAAAGCTTCTCTGCCGTCTCCTCTTTATTAACAACATGTTGAGGTTTCTTTTCATTGGTTGTACGTTTTGGATCCAAGTAAGCAATAAGTTTATAAGAAGCAACATTTTGTGCAAGAGCATCTCCATCTGCTGAATAAATAGTTCCTCTTTGAGCACTTATCGTATCTGTTCTAGTTGTTCTCTTACTTGCTAACTCTTTTAAATTAACCCCATCAATATTAGAAGAAGTTCCTAATTGGATCACTCTTCCAATCATAACGCAAAATAAAAGAAGAGAACCAAAAATAACCAACTTTGAATATTGTATAGTATTTTTTCTCTTCTTTTTATTTTTCAATCTAATCACGTCCTAATACGTTTAGCTATCTTCAACTACTGTTTTAATATTACTATTATTATAACTCAAACCTTGTTCCTCTGCAACCGCTTGAATCTTTGTTAAAGATGCTAATTCATCGATAGCCATTGCTAGCGATTCATTCGTTTTTTTCTGTTCTTCTATTTCTTTTTTCTGCTTTTCAACTTCGAAATTTACTTTCGCTAACGTAGCTTTGGAAAACACAATAGAAACAGGTGCAATCACTAACAAGAAGATTGCAAGTGTATATAGAAGTTTTTCAAACTTAGATGTCTGTTGTACCTTTTTCTTCTTCTTTCCCATTTTTATCCTCCTATTTAATTCTCTCGATGACCCTCAGTTTAGAGCTTCTAGCTCTTGGATTTTGTTCCAGTTCTTCCTCACTTGGAACAATGGCTTTATTGGTAACCAATTTAAAATCCGGTAAATATTCCAAAGGAATGTTAGGCATTCCCCTAACAGCCTTATCAATTTCACATTTTTCTTTAAAATAATTCTTTACAATTCGATCTTCCAAAGAATGGAAGGTAATCACACAAACTCTTCCTCCTACTTTAATCAAGTCAAGGGCTTGCTCTAAAGCAGGTTCAATTACATCAAGTTCATGATTAACTTCAATTCGAATGGCTTGGAAAATTTGTCGTGCAGGATGCTTATCCATTCGAAACTTCATAGGCACAGCACTCTTGATGACTTCTACAAGTTCAAGAGTTGTTTCAATCGGTTTTTGGGCGCGATACTCCACAATTTTCTTTGCTATATTATTGGAGAATTTATCTTCTCCATATTGATAAAATATTCGAGAAAGTTCTTCCTTCGAATATGAATTAACGACATCATAAGCTGATAATTTCTGGGACCTATCCATTCGCATATCAAGTTTCGCATCTTGATGATAAGAGAATCCTCTTTCTGCATCATCTAATTGAGGCGAAGAAACCCCTAAGTCGAATAATACACCATCAACTTGGGTAACTCCTCTTTTTGCTAACTCTTCTTTCATATGTACAAAATTACTTTGTACGATAGTGAAGTTAGCACCGATCTTAGATAAGCGATCGGTGCTATGCCGAATTGCTTCACTATCCTGGTCAAAGGCGAATAAATACCCCATATTTATTCTCTCCAAGATGTTACTACTATGTCCACCATAGCCTAAGGTTGCATCCACAATCACACTATTTTCGTTTAAATTTAGGGAGGAAATAGTTTCATTGAGTAGAACGCTGATATGTTTCTCCATTACAGATCCACACTTTCGTTAAATAAATTTTCGGCTATGTCTGACATATTGTCCTGAGTAGAATTAAAGAAGTTGGTCCAGTCTTCTAAAGACCATATTTCTAGTCGATCTCCAGTGCCAATAACAACACACTCTTTGGATAAATGTGCATATTGGATTAAAGGAGTAGAAATATTAATACGACCCTGTTTATCCAATTCTACATCGGTAGCACCTGACATAAAGAAGCGATTAAAAACTCTCGCATCTTTTTTAGTGAAAGGTAATGAATTAAGTTTGTTACAAATATCATTCCAATTCTTATTAGGGTACACGAAAAGACAGTTTTCAATACCTCTAGTAACAATGAAAGAATTCCCTAGTTCCTCACGAAACTTAGCTGGGATAATAATTCTTCCCTTTTCGTCAATTGAATGATGATATTCTCCAATAAACATATTCATCCCCCACTTTTCACCACAATCAACCACTACTTAATAATATACTACAAAAAAAGTGTAAAAAAGTAAAGTCTCAAAAAAGAACTTTTACATTTTTTACACATCTTTGACAAAAATAGAAAACCTGTGGAAAAAAGTTTTTTTCCACAAAAAAAGAAAGTCAAAAGACTTTCCTT
Organism: uncultured Caryophanales bacterium; assembly: GCA_946402785.1. Taxonomy (GTDB): domain Bacteria; phylum Bacillota_I; class Bacilli_A; order RF39; family UBA660; genus UBA3789. The sequence goes on from CAMIXP010000033.1 coordinate 2,636, forward strand.
TATGGATACTAATAACAGCGAGATACTCCACTTTCTTCAATGAAGCAAGTACTACCTTCGCAAGCAGGATCTCCTATATCAACAGAAATATATCCATTTTTAGATACATAAGCATAGATTTCCATACTAGTTAAATAGCAAGAATAATAATCCGAATTTTCATCACAGGTTCCTCCCGCAAAAGCTGTTTGTAGTGTTGCTGCATTCGATGTGTAATATGGTGAATCATTATTATAAGAATTAGTGCTAGAATTATAAGTTGCTCCACCACCACGTAAATAATAAACTTGATCATTCATAACAATACCAATATAAGATTCGGTTACTACATTATGACTAACAATATGTTTTAAGAAAATATTACGTCCAAAGGAAGCTGTCGCATTTTGATAACTATCAAAAGTAGTAACTCCATCTGGTATATTCTCTCCGATCGTAAAGCGAATGTTGCTGACATCAAATACTTCACGACTCAATGCAATCGCATTGCTATCAGCTTGTACATACGTAACACTAAATTCTAATGGAACAGAATCAGCTGTATCTGGCAAATCAGAAGCTTCAATATCTGTTCGGTATTCAACCCTTACTCGATATACTGCTTTCTCTCCAGATGCTAACAAATGATACTTCGCAATGGGAAATCCATCGAAATAAGAAACCGTATAATCTAAATAACTAGGAATGCTCTCAGGAGTTGTAATGGTATCCACCATAGCATCAATCGATCCATCATTCTTCGCATCAACGGTAAATTCGTAATACTCTCCTGGTTGTTTTAAGTTTACCTGGAAGGATACAGTCGTTTTATTCGTATCGATGGTTGGTGCAGTTGTAACTTGGGTTCCTGAAACAGATCCAGTCTTAACTTGAACATTGTCCCAATAAATATTCCATGTATTGGCATCTACATCCGCCGTACCATTAATACTTAAAGTGGTCGTTAGGAAGGAATAACCAATTCCTAATCCACATAATAACAAGATAATTCCTAAAATGAGTGATTTCCTTCTTAGTTTCATATCATCACCTACTCTAACAACATTATACTAAAATGACTTTGGAAACACAAGAAAAAAAAGTCTAAATTAGACTTCTTCTCATAAACGTATCTACATCTTTATCAATATAAATATCGATAACACCTTTATTCACAATCTTCACAAATCCAAGACCACTAATAACCAAATCTTCATCATATTTCACATTATAAGTAATCTTGTTTTTATCTTTTAAATTCTCATTGTGGAAAATATTTAATAAACGTTTTACTTTTAAATCATTCGATACAAATAAAGTAAAACTATTTTTATCTCCTTCTACGTAATCAATACGAATTAAGTCTTCAATCACAATAGACTGATTCTTCTTTAATTGGAAAGTACGAGGTTTAATTTCTGCTTTTGGAGAAATCTTTTTAACCATTTTAGGATCCACATGATTCAAAATAGATCCTGTATCGACTAATCCTGGTGTATCGATTAATGTTAAATGTTCATTAATATCAATTTGAATCGTACTTAAAGTAGTAGATGGTAAAGGACTCATTGTTAACTCTTGTGTATTTTCAGAATAATTCTTAATTAACTTGTTAATCAAACTACTTTTACCAGCATTCGTATGACCTACTACATAAACATTTTTACTTGTTTGAAAATACTTAATTCTCTTTAATAAGTAATCGATATTATAGTTCTTAGCGGTACTAATCACAATAATCTCTTCAAAATGAATATTCATTCCTTCCAAATAAGCTTTTAATTTTTCTTCTTTGACAGACTTTGGTAAAACATCCATTTTATTTAAAACCAAAATCATCTTATTAGGAATAATCGTACGAATTTGTTCAATATTCTTTTCTAGATTTAATAAATCGGTAATATATAAAACTAAATCTTTTGTTTTTCCAACTTCTTTTAAAATATCAATATACTCATCATTGGATTTCGCAACAACTTGATATTCTCCATAGTTTTTCATACGAAAACATCTTTGACATATATCATTTTCTAGATTGGTTGTGTATCCTTCTTGTAAGACATTTTGATCTTGTAAGACAACTCCACAACCTTGACACCGTTTCTCTGTATTATCATTCTCCATAATATTTCCCTCTTTCAAATATTCCCTTTTTCTGATATCTTCGAATAATTTTAGCTTCCAAATTACGATTAATACCAGTAATCAATAATTCTTTTTCACCCATAGGATCTACCAAAACAGTCATAATATGATAACGATTTCCCGCTAAGATATCCGTAACCATTTGATCTCCTATCAAACACATTTCTTTCTTTTTTAAATGATATCTCTTTTTGATTCGACTTAATCCCCAAGTAAATGGTTTCATACTGAGACAAACACCACCTACATGTAAATCATCTAAATATGGTTTTACTCTACTCCGAAAATTATTAGAACAAACAAGAACTAAAAAATCTTCTTGTAGAGAACGAATCAATTGTTTTACTTTGCGAGGACTTTTCTTTTGTTCCATCAAACCAAGTGTATTATCCAAGTCAAAAACAAGGCAAGTGATGCCTTGATCTTTTAAACGATCATATGGAACGTCAAAAATACTTTTCTGATAAATCGTTGGTCGAAATATTCCCATAAAAAACCTCTTCCAGTATTATATATCAATTCATTTTATTTGTCTATTTTCCCATAACTCCTTGTTGATTCAAGATAAAGCAATCTTTCTTCTTTTCAACAATCGTATGACAAGAACTACATTCTCTACTAGTAAGTTCTTTGCCACATTTAGGGCAAGTATCGGTACCATCCAAATACATAATAAACTCTAAATCATATTTATTTTGTTGGGCGTTTTCTTTATCTCCCTTAATCACTTCTTGTGTATCTAAATTAAGTACATAGTCTTTAAAAGAAACACACATATAAACATCCGCAACCACTTTTCCATCTTTTTCTTCAATTCCACGAATAGCAGAAGAAACAAGTTGGAAATCACTCATAATATTTTGACAATTCATTTCTTTTATTTTTTCTAATTCTGATGCATATAATCCATATAAATCACTAGAACAATATTTTTCTAAAGAACGATAATCAAAATCTCTCCAAGCTTTTTGAATTCCTATAAAGATTTGATAAAAATCATCTAATAAATCATCTTCTGTTTTATCCGGTAAATATTTTTGAATCACATGATCAAAACTAGAATCTAATAATTCAATGACTTCTTCTTTTTCTCTTTCAATTCCATGTTCAATGATTTGATCTTCCACTTTATTATTATCTTCTGGTATAAATCCGCCCTTTTCTTTTTTCTTCTTGCCAGGTAGAATCCATAAGATGATGATGAAAGCTCCTGCTCCTATGACAATATAAGGAGAAACACTTTCACCTGAAAAGAAAGAAGGACTCTCTTCATATTCAGGGTTATAGGTATCTTCCTCTTCTGCATAAACAGGAGTAGCCAACATAAAAGAACATAAAATCATAAATTGTAAAATTAGGATTATTTTTTTCATAGGTTCATCACCTCTATACTCTTTGTTTTCTTTCTAATTCATCACTGATACGGAAAGGATGATAAACTTCAGCAATTTCCATTCCACAAGAAGGGCACTTCTTTCCTTCCACATCTTTCCAACAATTCGGACAAATCGTACGAGAAACATCTTTCTCATCAATCACGAATGTTACGTAAAAATAGGATAAATTAGGTGCATTTAAGAAAAAACTCTTTTTATTAGTAGTTACACTTTTAAAATTACTAGCATAATAAGCTCTAATCGTTGCCTTAATAACAATCATAGAATCTTTCTTCTCAACAGAAGTAATAAAGCTTTCATAAATATCATAATCCGATAGATCACTTCTTATTTTTCTTTCTTCTAACGTATCTAAATCAGGACATAAAGACTGATAGATTTCATCAGTACAAATTCTTTGAAGAGCTTCTCGATCATAATTAGACCATGCCTTTAATCGGTCTATAAAATGAGTAGATAATTCTTCTTGTAATTGTTTATACGTATATCCAGGTAAATAAGACTGGAATGCTTTTTTCGTCCTCAAGATATAAATCAGTCTTTGAGAATAATAAACAATCTTATAAGGAATGATTCTAAAAAGAGAAAGAAATAAATTTAATAAATAAAAACCAACTGGTATCATTAAAGCATACCCAAAAGTAATACAATAAATTTCAAATTCACTTTTATATTCACTTTCAGGTGGACATTCTTTTCGAATATAATCTTCTGGCAAATCATATTTTTTTGCTTCTTCACAACGAGCTCCATTATAGTTTTGAGCAACCGCTGGATACATTACTTGCGTAAAAGAAAGAACTGCAATGAAAAAAACGATAATTTTAACTACCTTCAGAAAATATTTCATAAAGCCCCTTTTCTAATTGTTAACTCTTTGTGTAACCATTGTTGAACAATTATTAATCTTTTTCATTTGATATCCATTATCTTTACAATAACGAATAATATCTCGTAACGCATCTCTTGTATGTGTCTTAATATCATGCATTAAAACCATATTAACACGATCTTTTCGAAGACCGGATGTAACATTCCATGCTACAACTCTTGGATTGGTCGTACCACCAGCATCTCCAGAAGAAATGTTCCAATCATAATACTTATAACCACGATTTTGTACTTCTTGTGTTAAACGACTCATAATACCTTGATTATAACGACGACTGATTGTATTACTAGCTCCTCCCGGGAAACGAATAAAATGAGAATCATATCCCGTTAAGTTATAAACACGATCATGTACTTGTTGTAGATCGGCAAAATAAGCATCATCAGAAGCATAGATTTTCGCATAATCATGACTTGCTGTATGTAACGCAACGGTATGACCTTCATTATATTCTCTTTGAATTAAATAATCAGGTCCTTTATTCGTTACAAAGAAGGTTGCCTCTACTCCTTCTTCTTTTAAAATATCTAAGATAACATCCGTTGTTCCTTCCTGAGGTCCATCATCAAATGTTAAATAAACAACTCCTGCATAATCTTTATCACTAACACGAACTTGTCTACTCTTAGAATCTTCATTTCCAGCAGCATCAGCTACTTTATAAGTTAAATTGTATTCTCCAATAATACTGGTATCTACTCCACCATCAACAGTCACTTTATCCGTAAGATCTTCATCACAGTTATCAACAGCTGTATAACCAGGTTCTTTATAAACATCATTCGAACATAAATCAATAACACCTGGTCCATTTAAAGTAAGAACTGGCTTTTCTTTATCTTCATATAAAATCTTTTTCGTAATAGAAGTTTTATTTCCACTACTGTCTGCTACAGAATATGTAACTTTATTCGTTTTTACTTCATTTTTTACTTTTTTCGTAAGATCTCCATCATAGTTATCCGTAGCTTTTACTTCTTCTACTTGATATTGTTTACCAGGACAAACATAAGCATCCTCTTTTTTCATCTCTAAAACAGGTTTAGTCAAATCCTTCACAGAAACCGTACGAACGACTTGTTTCGTTAAAATACCTTTTTTATAGGTATAAGTAATCTTATATTCTCCTAGTTTTTTAGTATTTACTTTTCCTTTTACTTTTACATCTTTTGTAACATCTTTTCCTAAGAAAGAAGCATGATATCCTTTTTCTTCATAAAGATCTTCATATTCAACAACCATTCTACTTTTACCCTTTAATGTAATGGTTGGGAATAAAACCATCTTTGCCATAAAGACCGCAATAAATAAAAGAACTAAACATACTTCCCATAAAAAGAAATTTTTCGTAATACCAATTTTTTGTAATAACTTCTTCATCTATGACCATCTCTCTATCCTATATTATATAAAAGAAAAGTTTTTTTGTAAATTAATAGTAAAAGAAAAAAACATATAAATAAATATATGTTTTTTATTTATGAATCAGTTTTTGTTTTACCGTAAGGAAACTACTCTTTAAAAAAGAATAATTCGTAATAAATGCATAGATACATACAACAATTAAACTGACAATATTACAAATCCAGTTATTGTAGTAATAGAAGAAAATAGCAAATACGAAAATACAAAAACTTTTAAAGAAGAATCCTTTTTCATATTGAATCTTAACATATTTCTTTAAATCCAAATGTCGATAGAAGAACATACAGAAATAAGAAATCGTTGTAGAAATAGCAGCTGCGTATAATCCAATGTATTTGATAAATACAACATTAATTAAAATATTAATAATAGCTCCCATAATCGTTGTACTAGCAACTTGTTTACTCATCTTCTTTGCTAAATAAATCTGACTATAGAAACAAATGGCTACATTAAAGACAGTTGCTAAAACTAGAGGTGGAATATAGTCATAAGCTCCATTATATTTGGAATTGATCATTATTGGAAATACAAATGGCATACATGCAATCATCCCTACTCCCAAAGCAACAAACAACTTCATAATGGTATTCGCAATATCAGAGAAGAATTCATCTCGATCAGGACTATTGATATGCAAAGAAGCACTCTCACTCCAACTTAAGTTGAAGATTCCAGTTAAACTAGAAATAATCGTTGGGAACTTATTACTAATCGCATAAAGTCCATTAAAACTAGCTCCTAAAACCCAAGCAATAATACTTCTATCACTAACATTCACAATCCACCAACTAATACCATTTGGTACAAGTGGAATAGAATACTTATACATTTCTTTTAAGAGTTTATGGTCTACTAACTTACGATGAATCTTACCAGCTAACTTCAAGCGAACAAATAAATAAGCTGCACATACAAAGTTCGCTAAAGCCATAGAAATAATCATACCTTCTGCTTGCATTCCACAGAAACAAATTAAAATGATATTACTACATACGGTTGTTAAACCAGTTAAGATACAACTAATCGAAAAATCTAAGGTTTGTCCAAAACCTCTCGCAATTTGTAAGAAGTTTCCTGATAAAACACAAACAACCACATCAATCCAAATAAGGAAACGAAATGGAATAGAAACAAAACTCGTCACAATAAAATAAAGAATTGTAAATAAAGTAAGACTAATACCCAATACATAGAAGTTATTACTAATCAGTTTCTCGGTATCTTTTTCTTTTCCTCTCGCATCAATAATAAATCTAAAAATACTCATTTCAAGTTCCATCGTAATAATGGGAACAAATAAAGTAACATACGTCTGAATTAAATCAACAATACCATATTCTTCTGTTGCAAGATATGCCGTATATAAAGGAAGTAAAAAGAAAGAGATTAATTGCGTACAAACTTTACCAAAAAAGATAATAATCGTTGTCTTCGCAAACTGTTTTTTCTTATTCATATTTCCTCCTTAATTGATAATAGATATCATAAAATAAAATTCCAAAATAAGAACCGATACTATCAATTCCTACATCTATTATATTACCACTTCTACCCGGAACAAACAACTGATGGACTTCATCACTACAAGCATATAGAAAACAAAATACAAATACAGCAAACATCCATTTCCAATCAATTGCCCTATATTCTTTTACTAAACCAATCGTAAAAAGTCCTAATAATAAGTAAATACTAAAATGAGCTCCCTTTCGAACAAGAACAACATACTTTTCAATCTTTTCTTCTCTCTCGGCAGGAGTTAAGTTTTTACCTGCTAAGAATTCCGCAATACTCACAATAATATGATTACTTTTCGCATCGGATTCATCTGCTGTATCCGATGAAAACATAAAAATACTAATCATACAAGCAAGTACTAAAATCCATTTAATGATCTTCCATATCATGCAAATCACCTATCTAATAATATCATATTCAAATAAAAATACAAAGTTTTAACTTTGTACTTTTTCTTCTGGTTCGATAAAAATGGATTTGTTTTTCTCAGCTAATACTTGGAAATCAACAATTGATTCTGTAATATCCAAATCTTCTCTTTTTAAAGTTCCAATTCCAAAACTTCCATATTTGGCATCTTTGATTTTACCCATAGCAATTAGCATCGTTTCAAAGTCTTTCATCTTTTCAGGATCCATGACACATTCTTGATAGAAATGATAACAAAAGTTTTGAGAAAGCATAGCTTTTGCTAATTTTTTAATCACTTCATCCATGGAATCATCCTCAGATACTTGTAAGAATCCCAAGCATTTGGCAAAACTACAAGCAATCTCTTGTAATTCACGATATTCTGCTAAATTAGAATGAAATTCTCCTTTAGGATAAATAATTTGATTTTGCATCGTCTTAACTTCTGGTCTAGCTTCCCCTTTTTGATCATAATAAACATCTTCCGCAATACTTTGTACAACAACTTCATCTAAACATTCAAAACCTTTTTCAATTTCTTTCGCATGATCTCCAGAATCCAAACATTTATAAAGGTATTCCATATCTTCTTTATTACAAGACGTTAAGATATGACCTAATTCATGATAAAAAGTAAGTTCCAAAGAAGTATCTGAATCATGTTCTGGGTAACAACCAGGAGTTGGATTCATCGCAATAATGTATTTATAAGTAACTCCATTTAAACGATTTCTTAAACTCTCATCTAGAATAGAAATTAATCTTATTTTCTTTAATTGCTCTAAAGAAACAGGAAAAGTTGTTTTAGATGCATAACCTAATTTTAAGAAAGAAATAAAATATTTCTCAATCATTTGAAATAAACGATTAATGAATTGTTCATCCAATTCTTTGTTAGGAGAATTTTCATTACTAAGAACACCAGCCAAAGAACGAGCATATAATTGTCTCATATGTTCTTGTAATCCTGGAAAACGCTCTTCATCCCAACTAGTAAATAGTGTAGCCATGATAATCCCCCTTCAATGGCTCTCTATTATACCATAAAACAACAAAAAAGTCACGTTTTAACGTGACTCTTCTCTCTTCTTTCGATTTTCAACAGCTTGATAAGCTTCTTCAATATCATTGAAATAGATAGTTTCTGTTTTTAATTTCTCATACGTTTCATTTCCTTTACCAAGAATTAAAACCATATCTTTTTCTTTGGCCATATCAATCGCT
>CAMIXP010000034.1 GCA_946402785.1 uncultured Caryophanales bacterium
TTCATATCTTTTCCTTCATGATCTGCGATTCTTTGACGAACAATGAAAGACAAACTACGAAGTAAGTTATCGACATCTTCATCACTTAAAGGCATACCACTTTGATATAACTCTTCTATTTCTAAAAGATGGTTCTTATCAACGACTTCTTCACATAAATCAAAATCAATTACTTTTTCCATAAAGATCCCCTCTCTAATAAGTAGCATTCCATTCTTTCAAATATTCATACTCATATTATAACACAAGAAAAGACTAGATGTCCTAGTCTTAAGATTGTTTCATTTGAATCTTTGTTAATACTTTATTTTTTTCTGAATCTTCAAGATATGGTTTATCATAAACTTTCATATGTCTTACAAAGTAGTTAGCTAAAGAATCATCATCCGCAAATACATATACACCCATGTTTGGCTTAGGATGGGCATGAAAATGTCCACTAATAGATGTTTGTGGATATAAAGCATCGACATAAAAGTCACAACCAGCTTCATCAATTTCATGTAATTCCTTTTGAATCATAGGAAGATCTTTTTGTCTTCTAACAAGTTCTCTTACACTTTTACGAAGTAAGTATATTTTAGGAACTCTCTCAGCTAAATCCAAAAACTCTCCTGAATCTTTATCGACATGCGTAATTAAAGGAGTACCACTGGTTGGGAATAACCAAATAGAAGTCATAAGAAAATCTTTTGTATGATGTTGTTGTAATCCATTAAAAGAAATATCATCCAACCAACTGCATTTTTTCTTCATAGACTGAATTGGATCCTTTACTAACTTTAAGAATTCTGCATCTTTTTCTTTCCTTTGTTGGATGTAATCTCCTAATGTAATGGTATCTCCATTAGATAAATGAAAGAACTCTGCTTCTGTTTGACCACTATTAATAAAATCTTTAATATTTTTTTCCATATTCTTCCTCACCTAAAACGATTATATCACGATTAAAAAATGAAATACTATAAAAAAAACTAGAAAATCTAGTCTTTTTCATTACATATGATTTTGAGTCTCATCTTGAGGAAAAGGAATTCCATATCGATGAGAAATTTCAATGGCTAAATCCGTGTAATAACTATCATTACATACAACCTCTACAGGAGTGGCGATACTAGCATCTAACATTATTTCATTATGTCGAGATTTATAATCATTTTTACTCGTATCCATCGCAAGTTTCGGAGTCATCAAAGGAGTTCCCAAATTATAAGAGTTAACAACTCTACCATCATCCAACACTTTAATCGTAAACATAGACTGACGGTGTGGTGGTTCCACAACAACACCTGCATCTTTCTCGCGTGCCCCTAAAAAGCCATCTACAGTGGTTGTATAACGAATTCCAACAACAGAATTGCAGAATACTTCCACATCCCCAAATGTCGCTGAAACGACAGGATTTTCCGTATTTAAAACATCATGCTTTAACCAGTGAATAAACTGATTCCCTTGCTTTTCTTCATATTCCCATGTCTTAAAAGCTAAACCTTTTAATTCTGTTTCTACAAGATTAACTGTATCCAAATCTTGATGGGAAGAAATTTGTTCTAACATTCTTCTTAAAAGATTCATCTCTTCTTCACTATATAAGAAACTATAATCCTGAATCATACTCTTGATAGATTCCAAAACAAGGATACATAATCTACTAATATTTAACGCATTACTATTATTATCTATTCTCATATTAATCACATGATCATTATAACATAAAAAAACTAGATTACTCTAGTCTTTTAAGAATCCTTATCTTTATATATTTTAAATAATTGTAACATCTCTTTCGCAATACCATGTTCATCTTCATAGATTTCGATATTATGAAGGATTTCTTCTTCCACTTGATCAAGAGGTATCGTTCTTAATTCAAAATGTCCTTTTTTCTCAGATTCTGTATATTTAGTTTTTTCTAAATGAGGCTCTTCATCTGTTAGAATTTCATAGTAATAAATTTCTATCTTTCGATTCTTACCAACAGAAGGCCAATCTTTATAATAACCTATCGTACATGCAAAGGGATCAGCTGATTTGATATTTAAATCAATACCTGTCTCTTCTAACACTTCTCGATTAATAGCATCAATTAAGTTTTCCCCTTCTTCTACATGTCCACCAGGAAACTGATATTCATGATGAGAATATCCAAGTAATATTTCATTTCGAGAATTTACTAATAATAGTTTAACTCTTTGAACAACTTCCGTCATATCTTCATCTTTTAAATGAGAATCATTTATAATGATCTTTTTCATAGTTTCACCTATCAAAAGTTTATCATATAAAAAAGAAAAGAACCATATAAGTTCTTTTCAAATTGAATTTCTAAGATTGTTCAGGTTCTGATGTTAAGTAAATAAGAGTAGAATAAATTGAAAAAAAGTAAGAAACCATTTATAATAATAAGCAATCAAATTTGATATACATGGAGTGAGATTTATGTGTAGACAAGTAGTAGGAAATAAAAAAGGATATATGACCATTGATAAAGAATACGGTGGTCTGGAACATTATCTTAGTTGGTTAATCTTTGAGCGTGGTGGAAATGGCAATGGAGTTGTTTTTGTAAAAGACAAAAGAATAATCAAGTTCAAAAAGAATATCAATCTAAGTATAGAAGAAATTGCTGAAGATTTAAGAAAAACAGATTATGATTATGCACTATTTCATACAAGACTCGCATCTGTTGGATCTGTTTGTAGAAGTAATGTCCATCACTTTGTCTTTTCACCGGACTTTGCTCTCGCCATGAACGGTGGAGAAAATTGTAGTGACATAGAAATCAGTGATAGAAGACCCGATATGACAGATGCAGAAGTAATCGCAAGAGCTATGTTTGAAAGTGGAGAACACCCAAAAGAGTTTTTAAGAAAACATACAAATAGAAGTGCCTATACAGGAGTATATAAAGGAAAACCATATGTCTTTACAAAAAACAAAGATATTATGATGCTATTAAAAAAGAAAGACGCCTTCCTCTTCTCATCAGACTTTCCATGGCAATACTATGGTCAAAATATTTATACATTTACATCAGATGATACTCTCTATTGGGAAGAAGGAATGGAACTTCCTACCAACATTCAAGAAACATTCGATGCCAATGAATTAGTAAATGGACCAAACAAAAATGATTCATTAAGAGATGCAGTAAAAGCAAATCCTGAATATAGAAAATTAATAAGTAGAATTATATATCAATTGGATAAAGAAGTAGATACAGCAGAAACTATCTATGCACAAAATAAAAGAATAAACCAAGAAGATATTGATAGAAACATTTCTGTCAAAGAATTATTTAAAATATAAAAAAGACTAGTTTTTCTAGTCTTTTTAAATAGTTAAAAAGAAACAATTATTTTAATTCTAATCCGTCTTTAAATGCGTTTCCAACTCTTTCTTCCACTTGATAGTATCCATGTGTATAAGGATCAAAAGCAATAGCAGATACTTTTGAAATATCGACATTATCTCCATTCATAACACTTTCATCAGCTGTTGTATGAACGACTTTTCCTAAAACACCAAAGTCATTATACTCGATAAATTCACACTCTAAACAGATTGGAAACTCATTAATAATAGGAGCATCCACTAGTTCAGACTTCGTAGCACTTAACCCACTCTTTTCAAATTTATCAGGAGTATTATTTCCAGATACCATTCCAAAAAAATCTGCCTCTTTTACATGTTTACTATCAGCAACACTGACAGTAAATGCTTTCCTTTCTTTGATGTTTTTAACAGTTTTATGAGACTCTGTTAAATTTAAAATTACTTCATCTCTATCATACATCATTCCCCATGCAGCATTCATAACATCAACAGATCCATCCTCATTGTATGTCGTAATCATTAGGACTGGCATTGGGAAGATTCCTTCTGTCGTTTTAATTTCTTTTCTCATTTTATCATCCTCCAAACTTATTATAACAAATAAAAACTAGATTACTCTAGTCTATTTTTAAGGCACATATGTCACTTTTGGTTGTTCCAACATTCCATTCATTCCACGATGTTTTTCATATGTTTGCTTCATAATAATATCCCAACGCACAAGAGCATGAAATCTTGCTTCCTCAGACATGCCAATCATTTCATCAAGTATGGCATTTTTAGCATCAGCCACTGACTCTTTGAATGTTGCTTCATCACCATCATACTTAACATTAAGGACTATATAATAACACCTCATAAAAGAATCATAATCATCATAGCATCCTGCTGGTAATTCTATATTATCAGTATGTTTAATGCAAGCTGATTCATCTGTAATATTCATTTGTTTCAAAGCTTGTATTTCCGCAAACGTTTTATCTAAAGTCGTACGTGTTTCTAAAATTAATCTTGATTTTATTAATTTTTCCATTTCTAATCACCTTCTATTATGATTATATCATATATTTATTTTTTTATCTATGATTTCCCGTATGATTTACATTTTGAGAAATGGTACTTCTAATCATTTCTAACATGTCATTAGAATCCGTATATTCCGCTATATTATCGGTAACAGCATAAACAGATCCACTTACTTTTGTTCCCTGTTTATGAATCGCAAAAACAGGAACATGATCATCAAAAGCCCATCCAAGTTCAATTCCTAATCCAGTAGATGGATAACTACATTCTGCAATCATTAAATCAATATCACTATAGAAATCCCTCGTATTAGATGAAGAAGCAGATACCTCATGTGGCAAAAATATTTGATGTTCTTTTAGTTTTTCATCCCCTCGAATAGGTGCATACAACTCATTTTTATAATCAAAATCTTTAGAATGAGCAACATATATCTTCATAAACATTCCTCCAAATCCATTATATCAAAAAAAGACTAGATTTCTCTAGTCTTATAGAAAAGATTAATCAATATGTACTTGATAATCTTTTACATGAGGCCATGACCCATTATTATTTTCTGATACATAGAATGTTAAATCCATATTAACAAACTTTTCCATATCTAATTGTTGTTGAGAATAATTATCCATGTATCCAAAATATACATCATAAGATTCTCCTGGTTTAAATTCTATATAAGGAGAAGCCCATTTCCCTTCTGAATTAGAAATAATAAATCTACCTGTCATATTCAAATCATGAATGATTCCTAGTGGTTCAATTCGCAAATCATTTTGAGAATTATTTTTTACATGAAAATGAACAGATGGATATTTCCCTTTCATATTTTTTTCATAATAAATAATAGTAATTCTATCATCATCTACCATAGTAGAACCCATATTTTCTTGTTTTGTAGTTTCAGTTTCATTAGAATTTGCTTGATCATTTTTAGAGGAAACATTTGTCTTATTACCACATCCTGTTATCCCAAGCAACATCAAACATGCAAGAAAACCAAATAGAATACTCTTTTTCATATCATCACCTACTACTAAATAGTATAACATACTTCATAACTCTTTTCATGGATGAAAATCTTTCACAAACACTTGTCCCAATTGCTTTTCTATCGCATCAATTTCAGAATTGTTTCTCGTCGTGACATTTCCATACTTTTGAGCAATCATCCAATCAAATGTATTGGTATATCCTAACATAGGTATTTGTGTGTTATGAGAATCTGTTTTATAGTCCTTTTCAAGACTAGATAGTACCGTATAACGAATATCCCCATTCTTTTCATAATAAGCCGTTAATTCTTTAGCAAACTGTTGGATATTATTGTATTCATCGTTGGAAGATATAACCCAAATAGGAGTTTTTAGTGTATAGACAGGATTAGCACTACAGCTATTACTTTTGTCATAAACAGTAGAAGGAGTAAAAATACATCTAGATGCATTTTTGGCAGGACTCATAGGAACCAAAACAGAAAAGAGTCCTCTCATTCCTTCTGTACTTTTAGGTTTTATAATAGTATAACTTCCAATCTTTAATTTTGTTCCTGCTTTATCAGAATAAGATATATTAATTTTCAATGATTTATTATATTTTTTTACTTCATCTGCAGTTGTATGATACATTTGTGCAACACTTTCTAATGAAGTATTATTATCCGTTGATTTATAAATAATATGTTCTTCTAAAAAGCCACCATAAAGCGTTCCATAGCCACCTTGAGAAGTTCCTGTAACAACAATACGGTCAACATCTATATTATATAATTTGATATAGGTATGTAATATATCTAAAGCTCTATAGATAGATCCTTCCCAACCACAAGTCATATTAGATGGAGCAATAACAATTGCATTTACATCTGGATTATTAACATGATTGATAGGATACCTATTTTTGTACAATGCGGATTTTAAGAAATGGTAAGTTTGATATGCTTCACTGGTTGTAGACCCTTTACAGGGAACACCATAACCATATCCACCATGAAGTGCTAGAACAACAGGATATTTGGTATTCGCATTAAAATCTTTAGGAACATAAATATAATAAGATATTCCAGCACCTGGATAAGGATTACTTACCTTATGATTTCTATCACTTTTAGCACCTTTACTAAAATAATATCCATCTTGATAGTAAGGAAGCAAATTCGTACTGTGTTTTACCTCACATTCTGCTTTTTTTGTTTTACCATCAGATAATTCAACTTCAATACTAGGATGAATCAATAGCTCAAAAATATTAGAGGATTGATAACTGGTAGAAGTTCCTTCTTGAACAACTCTTCCTTCATTGATAAATTTATAATGATTACCACTTACTTTACTAGTATCTACCGTTATCTTTCCAAACCCTGTTCCATTGACATATTCGGCATAGCAACTACCATCGATGACTCCACCACCAGCATCTGAATTAAGCGTAGAAGGAGATGGTTTTGGTGTACCCTTTTCATAATCATCTGGATTGGTGATAATTCCTTTTCTGCTAGAATTACCATCTGGATTAATAAAAGTAACATCATAGTCTACAGGGCCAACCTGATTCCAGCATTCACTAACTGCGAAAGTATCATCTAATAAATACATAAAAGCATTCACAATTACTGGAATCATAAAAATAATAAAAGCAGCAATCAACGAATTTTTAAGGCTTTGAAAAGCCTTCTTATCATCTGGATTTTTCATTAAACGAATTAAATGAATCACTCCCATGACAATCAACAAAATAGGTCCTATGATTTGAATTAATAATAATATATTTTTTACAACATTAAGTATTGCCGCAAGACTTGGATCTTGACATTCAGATACTTTAACTAGAATATCTATCATACATATCACCACGTATTATATTGTTTATATTTCAATGATAACATATTTTTAAAAAGTTCTCAATTGATACATCCCTATTCAACATAAAAAAACTAGATTCTTCTAGTTTCTTTAAGCTTTATATGTCGGTTCTGATTGCTCCAACATTCCATTCATTCCACGATGTTTTTCATATGTTTGTTTCATAATAATATCCCAACGCACAAGAGCATGAAATCTTGCTTCCTCAGACATGCCAATCATTTCATCAAGTATGGCATTTTTAGCATCAGCCACTGACTCTTTGAATGTTGCTTCATCACCATCATACTTAACATTAAGGACTATATAATAACACCTCATAAAAGAATCATAATCATCATAGCATCCTGCTGGTAATTCTATATTATCAGTATGTTTAATGCAAGCTGATTCATCTGTAATATTCATTTGTTTCAAAGCTTGTATTTCCGCAAACGTTTTATCTAAAGTCGTACGTGTTTCTAAAATTAATCTTGATTTTATTAATTTTTCCATTTCTAATCACCTTCTATTATGATTATATCATATATTTATTTTTTTATCTATGATTTCCCGTATGATTTACATTTTGAGAAATGGTACTTCTAATCATTTCTAACATGTCATTAGAATCCGTATATTCCGCTATATTATCGGTAACAGCATAAACAGATCCACTTACTTTTGTTCCCTGTTTATGAATCGCAAAAACAGGAACATGATCATCAAAAGCCCATCCAAGTTCAATTCCTAATCCAGTAGATGGATAACTACATTCTGCAATCATTAAATCAATATCACTATAGAAATCCCTCGTATTAGATGAAGAAGCAGATACCTCATGTGGCAAAAATATTTGATGTTCTTTTAGTTTTTCATCCCCTCGAATAGGTGCATACAACTCATTTTTATAATCAAAATCTTTAGAATGAGCAACATATATCTTCATAAACATTCCTCCAAATCCATTATATCAAAAAAAGACTAGATTTCTCTAGTCTTATAGAAAAGATTAATCAATATGTACTTGATAATCTTTTACATGAGGCCATGACCCATTATTATTTTCTGATACATAGAATGTTAAATCCATATTAACAAACTTTTCCATATCTAATTGTTGTTGAGAATAATTATCCATGTATCCAAAATATACATCATAAGATTCTCCTGGTTTAAATTCTATATAAGGAGAAGCCCATTTCCCTTCTGAATTAGAAATAATAAATCTACCTGTCATATTCAAATCATGAATGATTCCTAGTGGTTCAATTCGCAAATCATTTTGAGAATTATTTTTTACATGAAAATGAACAGATGGATATTTCCCTTTCATATTTTTTTCATAATAAATAATAGTAATTCTATCATCATCTACCATAGTAGAACCCATATTTTCTTGTTTTGTAGTTTCAGTTTCATTAGAATTTGCTTGATCATTTTTAGAGGAAACATTTGTCTTATTACCACATCCTGTTATCCCAAGCAACATCAAACATGCAAGAAAACCAAATAGAATACTCTTTTTCATATCATCACCTACTACTAAATAGTATAACATACTTCATAACTCTTTTCATGGATGAAAATCTTTCACAAACACTTGTCCCAATTGCTTTTCTATCGCATCAATTTCAGAATTGTTTCTCGTCGTGACATTTCCATACTTTTGAGCAATCATCCAATCAAATGTATTGGTATATCCTAACATAGGTATTTGTGTGTTATGAGAATCTGTTTTATAGTCCTTTTCAAGACTAGATAGTACCGTATAACGAATATCCCCATTCTTTTCATAATAAGCCGTTAATTCTTTAGCAAACTGTTGGATATTATTGTATTCATCGTTGGAAGATATAACCCAAATAGGAGTTTTTAGTGTATAGACAGGATTAGCACTACAGCTATTACTTTTGTCATAAACAGTAGAAGGAGTAAAAATACATCTAGATGCATTTTTGGCAGGACTCATAGGAACCAAAACAGAAAAGAGTCCTCTCATTCCTTCTGTACTTTTAGGTTTTATAATAGTATAACTTCCAATCTTTAATTTTGTTCCTGCTTTATCAGAATAAGATATATTAATTTTCAATGATTTATTATATTTTTTTACTTCATCTGCAGTTGTATGATACATTTGTGCAACACTTTCTAATGAAGTATTATTATCCGTTGATTTATAAATAATATGTTCTTCTAAAAAGCCACCATAAAGCGTTCCATAGCCACCTTGAGAAGTTCCTGTAACAACAATACGGTCAACATCTATATTATATAATTTGATATAGGTATGTAATATATCTAAAGCTCTATAGATAGATCCTTCCCAACCACAAGTCATATTAGATGGAGCAATAACAATTGCATTTACATCTGGATTATTAACATGATTGATAGGATACCTATTTTTGTACAATGCGGATTTTAAGAAATGGTAAGTTTGATATGCTTCACTGGTTGTAGACCCTTTACAGGGAACACCATAACCATATCCACCATGAAGTGCTAGAACAACAGGATATTTGGTATTCGCATTAAAATCTTTAGGAACATAAATATAATAAGATATTCCAGCACCTGGATAAGGATTACTTACCTTATGATTTCTATCACTTTTAGCACCTTTACTAAAATAATATCCATCTTGATAGTAAGGAAGCAAATTCGTACTGTGTTTTACCTCACATTCTGCTTTTTTTGTTTTACCATCAGATAATTCAACTTCAATACTAGGATGAATCAATAGCTCAAAAATATTAGAGGATTGATAACTGGTAGAAGTTCCTTCTTGAACAACTCTTCCTTCATTGATAAATTTATAATGATTACCACTTACTTTACTAGTATCTACCGTTATCTTTCCAAACCCTGTTCCATTGACATATTCGGCATAGCAACTACCATCGATGACTCCACCACCAGCATCTGAATTAAGCGTAGAAGGAGATGGTTTTGGTGTACCCTTTTCATAATCATCTGGATTGGTGATAATTCCTTTTCTGCTAGAATTACCATCTGGATTAATAAAAGTAACATCATAGTCTACAGGGCCAACCTGATTCCAGCATTCACTAACTGCGAAAGTATCATCTAATAAATACATAAAAGCATTCACAATTACTGGAATCATAAAAATAATAAAAGCAGCAATCAACGAATTTTTAAGGCTTTGAAAAGCCTTCTTATCATCTGGATTTTTCATTAAACGAATTAAATGAATCACTCCCATGACAATCAACAAAATAGGTCCTATGATTTGAATTAATAATAATATATTTTTTACAACATTAAGTATTGCCGCAAGACTTGGATCTTGACATTCAGATACTTTAACTAGAATATCTACCATACATATCACCACACTATATTATATACATATTTATAATAGCATATTTTTTTTAATATCTCAATTTAAGTAATGATATAAAAAAAAGAAACTAGATTCTTCTAGTTTCTTTATCAAAAATTCTTTGACGAATCAAAGCTTCTAGTTCATCCAATTGAGATTCCTCAATACCATCAAAATAATCTGTATAATAATCTCTATAATGAAGAATAGCATTTAATAACCCTATTTGATTAATATTAGAAGAATATTTACTAGGTTCTTCATCTTCTTCCTCATACGACATATTCCATGGAACTACATTTCCATTCACATCAACATAAATATCTCCTAATACTTCATTTGTATCAGGTTGATAACTTGGTACAATCTTATCACGGTAAAGGATTCTAGGATCAAAAACAACAATATGGAAATGTTCATTTAAGAAACCATTTAATTCTCTAATTCTTTGTTTCGTTAATGTTTTTGCTCTACCAGTTTCCAAAATACAAATAAAATTATCTTCCCCTATTCTAAGACAACTGTCATCTGCATCAGACCATTGCAAAATATCACTACCAAATTTTTTTTGAAAAGTTTCAATATTCTTAAACCATTTCTTCAATAAATCAAGTCTCGCTAATTCAACGGCATGAAATACATCACTTGATAAGGAAAGAGATAATGGTGCAACCGCTGATAATTTTGCTAAAGCATTGACAACCTTTCGATTTAAAACAGTTCCGTTTGAGATAATTCGAATATTATGAACCTTAATACCTTTCGTTTTAATAATCTGAATC
>CAMIXP010000035.1 GCA_946402785.1 uncultured Caryophanales bacterium
AAGAGGAAATACTATGGTACTGACAAAAGGAACATAAAATAGATTATATAAAATACTTAAGAAGTTCATTTGATAATAGTTTTTTAAGGTAATGGGAATACTTACTAAAAATGCGACTAAAGATACTTTCAATAATGAGGTGATTTTATTGGGAGAAGATAGTTGTTCTGACATTTTCAATAATGCGTAACTAATGGAATAGGAATATTGAAATCCTATATCATAGATTCCAAAAGGATTTATAAATAAAGAGATGGATAATGCTAATAAAAACAAATTTTCTTTTTTGATATAAAAGTAATACACTTTATTTCCTTCAAATAAAATATAGAATAAAACTCCTCTTACAACAGAAGAAGAAGGACCTACTAGTAATAAATAGAATAGTAAAAATAAAGAAATTGTTTTATATCTTTTTTCTTCTGATAGAAATTTCTTCAATCCTTTTTGAAGAATACTTGCGAGGAGTGTTATATGCATTCCACTAATGGCAAATAAATGACTAATTCCATTTTCTTGGTAACTTCTCATGACATCTTTGGATAATAGCGATTTATCTCCTAGTATGAAAGTATAAAGATAAGGGTTCTGATTTAATCTTTTTTGAATGAATTGTTTTATTTTATACCCTATCTTTTTATTCTTATGAATACACTCTATTTCCTCTACTCTTATGATCCAAAATATTCTTTTTTGTTTTAAATATTCTTGATAATTAAATAAATATTTTGTTTTATTTTTACTTGGTTTTTGGAAGGAACCTTTGATTCTTACTTGATCTCCTAAATGAAATGTATTTTCTTTAGAAGATGTTGCGAGGAGTTTTTCTTTTGCTTTTATTTCATATGTTGTATACTCTTTCTTTTCTTGTATATGAGTGATGATTCCTATTACTTCTGTATCTGATTCATGATACTTGGATTCATATGGATATATGATTCTCAAAATAGTTATGATTAGTATGAAAGCAAATAGTAAATAAAATGGTTCATTACACAGTAATATTTTCCTGAATACGAGCAAATATAGAGTCTCCTATTCCTGGTACATTTTTTAAATCTTCTATCTTTGTAAATGGTCCATTTGTTTCTCGATAAGAAATAATATCTTTTGCTTTCGAAGCACCAATTCCTGTTAACGTCATTAATTCTTCTTGGGTTGCGGTATTGATATTTACTTTACCAGAAATGGTAGTTTGATTATCCTGGATGCAGGCATCATTATGAATACTATTTTGTTCTGGTTCGATGCATTTATTTTGAAGATATTCTTCTTGTTTTTTTGTTTCTTCGAAGTGAGCAACTTGTTCTTTACTGTAGATGATAATCACCATTTCATCTTTTACTTTTTTACTTAAATTGATGACGGTTGTATCCGCATTTTCTGTAAGTCCTCCCGCTTGACTAATAACATCAATCACACGAGAGTTTATTTCTACCGAATAGATTCCTGGAATATTCACTTCTCCTTTTATATCTACCGATACCATTTCTATTTCCTTTTCTTCTTTTTCTTTTTTTACGACTTTCTTTTCTATTGTCGTTTTATCTTTCTTGATGGTTGTTTTTTCTTGATTCATCACATAATAAGTAATAGATCCTCCTATTAATAGAATGATGATGATTACACTGATGATTTGTTTTCGATATCGATATTGAAATGTGATTGTATCACCTCCCTTTTTATTATTCAAAAAAAAAGAAAGATTTCTCTTTCTTTTTCTATTTTTTAGATGTTTTTTCCATTTGTGGAGGAGTATCTTGATCTTCTTCTATAATACCACATGGTACTTTTCCCATTAATTCATTTTCTAAAGCAAAAATATCATCCGTTGTGAATCTTCCTCCAGCTAGTTGAGCGTTTCCACCGCCACCCATTGCGTCCATAACAGCTTCTACATTGACTCTTTTTCCACTTCTTGCGGATATATTAATGACTCCTGGTTCTACATATCCTATTGCAAATCCAACATTCACTCCGGATAAGCTTATTAAATCATTGGCTGCTTTTGCAAGATCATCTTTCAAATAAATCTGTTTTGGTTTTTTTCGATTTAAAGTAAAGGCAGCATTTACTGGTGCTTGGATTGAATCAAAATATTTTTTAAATATGGTTCCATTAATTACTAAATCTTTTACACGACAATATGTTTCAAATTCTTCTTTTAAAAAGTCATTGGCAAGTTCTGGGTTAGCTCCCATTTTTAATAGTTTCTTTCTCATTTCATGAGTTGTTTCTGTTGTATTAAATTCAAAGTTTTTAGAATCTACATAAATTCCCGCCAATAAATAATTTGCAATATCTTTTGGAATAGGAATTTTACCATTTAAGAAGACTCTTGTCATGATTTCACTGGCACTGGATGCTGCTAATGAAATATATTTTTCACTTGCTGGAACTGTTGTTTCTCCTTCATTATGATGATCTATAATCATGGTTCTTCCAATTCTGTCTAGACTATCTCCTACTCGAATTCTTTCTTGCTTATTAACGTCTGTTAGGATTAACAATGACTTTTTATCGGCAAGATCTAAATAATCTCTTTTTCTAATAATATGATATGGTTCTTTGCATTGATCAATCACGGCTTTTAAGCGTGATTCTATTTTAATATCGTCTTCTTCTATGACAACATAGGCTTCTTTTCCATAAGTTTGGGCAAGATATGCTAAAGCAACTGCAGATGCAACTGAATCAATATCTGGGTCATTATGCCCAATTACAAAAACTTTAGATGCTTCCTTTATTTCGCTCTCAAGTTTCTCTCGGAGTTCTTTGATTCCTTCTATCATTCGAATCTCTCCTTCTTTTTGCGATTACTTTATCACAAAACAAATTTTTTTTCAACTTGAACAAAAAATAGAGGATTATTCCCCTATTGTTTCTCTTACTTCTTCATATACTTTTTCTTCTAAATGTTGGATGATATCCTCTGTTAAAAAGAGGCATGTGTTTTCTTCTTTCCAAGTTGTGATTTCTTTTTCTTTCCACTTCTTTAGTCTTTCTTTGGAAATGTTTAAAATATCATAACTGGTATCTTCTTTTAACAGAAGTTCTTTGATTCTTGCTTGTCCTTCAAAAGAATATTTGGTCATATCTTCTCTCATAATGGGATGAGCATCTTCTTCGGTTGTTTCTTTGATTTTTTCTTTTACGATTGCGTAGAAATAATCATCATAAATAATGTCTGTCATGACATGAATATAATATCCTTTTATAAAATCTTTTGGATAATGATCTTTTTCTTGAAGATAAAACTTTAGGATAGATTCTCTCCACTCATCATAATCCTTTTTTCTTTGATGGGCCATCCATCTTTCTTCTTTGGGACCAAATCCTTCTAAGTTGGGAGCATCTGGAGATAATAATCCTAAATAGTAATCATAGGAATCAAGTCCTAGTCTTTTTCCTACATATTCCCCTACTTTTTCATGAATAATAACACTAGGCATATTAATCTCCTTTTTCTTTTAATAATCCATTATCGACACTAACTCTTTGTACCATGGTTAAAGCTGCGATTAAGCAGATTGTGAAACTTCCTCCATAACTCATAAATGGAAGAGGTACTCCTGTTAGTGGTATCACTCCCATAATACCTAATAAGTTAATGGCAATATGTAAGAAGATATAAATAGCTGTTCCATAACATAGAAGTGCTCCTCGATTGGATGGTGAATTTCTTCCTATTTTTAAGATTCTCCATAATACAATCATATAAAGAATAATAATAAATATTCCCATCGCAATTCCTGCTTCTTCTACAATAATTGCATAGATAAAGTCTGTGTATGGTTCTGGCAAATATAAATACTTTTGGGTAGAGTTTCCTAACCCTACTCCTAGTAATCCACCATTATTGATTGCAATATAACAGTTACAAACTTGGCTTCCATTTTCTAGGATTTTATCACATGGATTTTTATAATCGAAACGTTCTATTTTACTTTCTAATAAAACTGTTTTACCAAAACTGAATATTGTGAATAAACCTAGTATCACTACAACAAATGCGACAAATACTACTTTGTATTTGATTTCTTTTGCCATAGGAACTGCGATAAAGATGGCTCCTACAATAGCGGAATAAATGAAGGCAGTTCCAAGGTCTGGTTGTGCACATATTAATCCAACTACAATAATACATAATCCAATTGGTAATAAACATTTTAACCATCCTGTTAGTTTTCCTCGATTGGCATCATAATAATCCGCTAAAAAAACAATTGTAATAACTTTAATGAACTCTGATGGCTGAATTTTAAAAGCTCCTATTTGGAACCAACTGATTGCGTGGTTCGTGGCACTACCATAGAGTAATAAAGCAAATAACGCAACAATCGTACCAATCATCAATAAATAAGATATCTTTCCATATACTTTCGTATTTAAAGAAACCATTAGAAGGGACATGATGAATCCTACTCCTAAGAATTCTGCTTGTCGAATAAAGTAATAATATGGGCTTACTCCTTTTGACATATAGGCTGTTACATTAGAAGATGAGAAGACAAAAACAAGACCTATGATAAATAATAGGACTGTTGTGAATAATAATGTTTTATCTAGGTATTTTAGTTTCTTTCCCATAATCTTCACCCTTCTATAATAAATATACCATAACTTCCCAAAAACCATGTAAAGTTTCCCCTTACTTTACTTGATTCACCTGTAAAGTATTTTCTTGCTTTTTCATCTTTTTATAATATAATAAAACTCAGGTGGTTTTATGGTTGATTATTATTTATATGCAAAAAAATTGATATCTAAAAAGATGAGTGAAGACGATTATCTTTATCCATTCTTTGTATGTGCTTTTTATGGATTACTTTCTAAATATAGAGGAAATGGTGCATTGATATCTAATTTATTTCGAAAAACCGATTTTATTTTAGAAAAAGGAACGATTCCTGAAATTATTCAAAGACATAATCTTGATTTAGATATTATGGAAAGTATTCCCGATGGAGTTCTTCAAACACTTGCGACTTCTAATCAAGGACATGGTTTTATTCCTACAGAAGATGGAGATATGCTTTATGTAAAAGAGAATCCTTTTGTTATATGTAGTTTATCTCAATATAATCCTTCTAGACTCTTAAATGCTTTTTGTCATGAGATGGGACATTTAATTAAAGGGGAAAGAGATGACCATAGTTTTCATAATGAAGATGGTACTACTTTTATTATTATTCGTACTGGATTGTCTCATTATATTTATTCTTATCAATATCCTTCAACTGAATTAAATCTTACTTCTTCTTGTGGTGCTTTAGATGAGGCTGTTAACTGCATTCAGACAACGGATGTCATGCAGGAGATTCTTGCATTAGGAGAATATGTCGATGACCCAAAAATTAAAGGTTTTATTGATTCTTTAGATAAAGATTTTTTACAAAAAGATGCTGGATATGGGGATCTTGTTGATATGATTCGTCCTTTATGGGAGAGTGAAACTTTCCGAAATATGATTGAAAATCATGTTATGTATGATGAAATTGACGATGTTGTTGCAGAGTTTGATTCGATTGCAGGAGAAGGTTCTTTTGAGGCTATGGCTTCCTACATGGATCAAGCATTAGAAGCTGTTGAACAAGAAGATGAACAACGTTTAGATGAGATTGCACAACAATTCGCAAAATTGATTTTAGCCTACCGAAAAGGTATTAAAACAATGGGGAAAGATTAAAAGGAACACAGTTTTCCTTTTCATTTTTCTTTTTTTTTGATAAAATATTGTTGTTGAGGTGGTTAGGCATGCTTTTAACAACAGATATCTTAGATGAAAAAGATAAAAGACTTCGTGAAAAAAGTAAAGAAGTTACATTTCCTTTAACGGAAGATGATCATAAAACAATTGATACGATGATTCAATACTTACATGATAGTCAAGTAGAAGAGTTATCTGAAAAATATAATTTACGTCCTGGTATGGGTTTATCTGCCATTCAATTAGGAGTTCCAAAACGTTATTTTGTTGTTGTCAATGAACTAACAGGTCCTGATGATGAAGAGCAAGAGTTTGAAACCTATGTCATGATTAATCCAAAAATCATTAGTAATTCTGTAGAAAAGATTTATGTGGATGAAGGAGAAGGTTGTCTTTCTGTTAATCGACCAGTTGAAGGAATTGTTCCTAGATATGCAAGAGTTACGATGGAAGCATATGATATGGATGGTAATAAAATCCAAGTAAGAGCTCGTGAAGATTTAGCTATTTGCTTCCAACATGAATTAGATCATTTAAATGGAATTTTATTTGTTGATCATATTGATCCTAAAAATCCATATAAAGGAAAAGACCAGATGCGTGGCATCTAGTCTTTTTTTATGTCAAGCCATAAGAACTTGTTGGTTTATTGTTTTCTTTTCATGATATATTTATCATAGAGGTGCATGAATATGAAAAAAATAATTAAATCTCTATTTTTAATTCTATTAATCTCCATACTTCTCATCTTTTTTATTTTAATTCTCATGAACCATTATTGTTATTAGTACTAGCTTTTCCTGTCATCATGGGATTGGTCATATTTGGTCTTTTCTATGTATGTTTATCCTTTGGATCACAAACTTCTTCTATGATTGATGAAGAAAAACTATCCGTTACAAATATTGATGAGAAAAGAATTCGTGTGGTTTATGAGACTTATGAAATTGATATATCTTTAGAAGAACTTTTAACATTAAAATGTCTTCCTGAAAAAGAGAATTCTCTTTCTTATCCAGATCGATGTATGTTATGTAATTATTTAAAAGAAAAATATCAGACTTTTGTTCCTCATCCTAATTTAATAATCATTTCAAATGATGATATTCCTAGTAGTTTTCCTTCATTACATATTTGTTCAGATCAGGAAAAAAAGGAATATAGAGACTCCCCTAATCCCAAATTTCGTAATGCAGAATTGGCTCTTATCGGAATTGCCATTGTTTATATTATATCTATTGTTCGACCAGGATCTAATATTTCTTTTTCTATCTGGCATGTACTATTTATTCTACTATTGATTGTTTTTGTTGTTCAATTATTCTCTTTCAAACGCAAAGATAATAAAACAATAGACGGAGCTACTCTTTATACATGTGATGTATTTATTTATGACAAAAAGAGAACCACTTCGCGTTATAGTGTTCGCTATTATGCAAGAGTATGGGATCAAACAAATCATCTTCTTGATCAATGGATACAAATCGATCAAGATACCTATCTAAACGGAAATGAAGGAAATCTTTATTACTGGGAAAAAGATGGTAAATGTATTGGTGTTGATTATAAACAAAAAAAGAAGAATTAATCTTCTTTTTTTATACTACTTTTTGGGCATCTTCTAGTTTAACACTTACTAGTTTCGATACACCGGATTCTTGCATCGTAATACCATATAAGGTATTTGCATATTCCATTGTTTTCTTCTTATGGGTAATGATTAAGAATTGTGTTTTATCTTTATAGTGATCTAGATAGTTACCAAAGTGTTGAACGTTCGCTTCATCTAGAGCAGCTTCTACCTCATCGAATAAACAGAATGGAACTGTTTTTACATTTAATATCGCAAATAGTAAACTAATTGCGGTTAATGTTTTTTCTCCACCGGATAAAAGAGTGATCGTTGTGAGTTTCTTTCCTGGAGGAGATGCGACAATATCTACTCCTGTATTTAAGATATCTTCTGGTGTCGTTAATTTTAAATCCGCATGTCCACCACTGAATAATTCTCTAAATACTTTTTGGAATTCTACACGGATTTGTTCAAAGGTTACAGAGAATTCTTCTTTCATGACATCATCCATTTCATTCATGATTTCTAATAAGGTGTTCTCTGCTCCTAATAGATCTTCTCTTTGTTTCGTTAAGAATTCATATCGAGTATTGACTCTTTCATATTCTTCAATGGCATCTAAGTTTACCATACCAATTCGTTTGATATTGGCACGATATAAATTTACTTTCTTTCTTGCTTCTTCTGGTTCAATATCTAATATGTATTCATTTTTCGCTCTTTCATATGTTAATTCATATTCTTCTGAAAGAATATTTAACATATTATCTAATTTAACATCTGAACGATTGATTTGAATTTCTAATTCTCTTGATTCTTTTTCTAAAGAACGAAGACGTTCTCTTTGAAGTTTATCCATTGCTTGAGACTCTTCTATCTTGGATTTTAATCGATCCATTTCTTTTGATAGTGCTTTGATACGAATTTCTAATGCTTCTTTTTCTTCTGTCTTTTCATGGAATGCTTTGATTAATTCTTGTTCTTTGGCACTAATCGAATTATTCTGAATGGACTCTAAAGAGTCTTTTTCTTTCATACTATTCGAAAGACTTTCTTCTAATTCTTTTCTTTCTGATTTTTTGGCATCTATTTTTTCTTTTTGTGTGACTCTTTCTTTTGAAATCATGAAGAGTTTTGATTCTTGTTCCGCAATTTCTTTTTCTAATTCTTGAAGTTCTTTTTGAATTTCATCTTCTTCTTTCTTTAACAAGTCACTTGTTTCTTCTAAGTGTTTGATTTCTTGATTTAGAATAATAACACTTTTGGCCGCTGTTTGAGATCCTCCTGTTAGAGAACCTCCTACGTTGACAACATCTCCATCTAATGTCACAATCTTATATTTTGCTTGAATCATATGAGAAAGACGTGTTGCGGAATCCATGTTCGTTGTGACAATGACATTTCCTAATTGATTACGAATAACGGAATCATAATCTCTGTTATAAGTAATTAAGTCTGACATGATTCCTAAGAAGTCTACACTATACTTTAAAATATTTTGGGATTCATAATCTACATTTCTTTCTTTAATAATCGATAATGGGAAGAAAGTTGCTCTTCCTAATTTTTCATCTTTTAAGAAATTAATGGCTCTTTTTGCTGAATCTTCATCTTTCGTAATAATAAAGTTTTTACATGAAGCAATGGCTGTGTTTAATGCTTTAGCGTATTGTTCTTCACAATCTAATACATTTCCAATTGTATTATAGATTCCTGTCAAAGATGTATTCTTTAAAACTCTTCTTACACTATTTGGCATATCAGAACCTTGTTCTATTTCCATATGAAGACTATCTATTTTATGTTTTGTTGAAATGATTTCTTGATTATGTCTTGAAAAATCATTTGTAAGTAATGCTTTCTTTTGTTTGAAAGATTGTAGGTTCTTTTCTGCTTCTAAGGATTCCTCATCGATTCTATCAATTTCTTTTTGAATTTCTTCAATTTCTACTTCTACAACTTTCATAGAAGAAGATAGTTTTTCTGTTCTTTCTATTACTTTTCTTGCTTCTTCTTTTAGTTCTTCTTCTTCTTTGGTTGTCTTACTCTTCTCTACTAGTAAGGCTCTTTCTCCTTCTAGTTTGGTTCTTTCTTCTGTGACAGTTAATAGTTTTTGACTTAACTCTGCTTTTTCTTTTTCTAGTTTTTCTAATTCATTACTGTCTTCTAGAGAAGATGCATCTTTTGTGGTGGCTTCATTGGAGATTGTGATAATTTCATTATCTGCTTTTTCTTTTTGTTTCTTTGCATTTTCTACTTCATTATGAATATTTTCTATATCATAAGCAAGTAATGCTACTTCATATTGATCTAGTCCTTT
The DNA here is from genome assembly GCA_946402785.1 of uncultured Caryophanales bacterium. Lineage (GTDB taxonomy): Bacteria > Bacillota_I > Bacilli_A > RF39 > UBA660 > UBA3789. The sequence goes on from CAMIXP010000035.1 coordinate 9,604, forward strand.
TTTGTTTTCTAAATATTCTTTTGCTTTTGCACTTTGTTCTTTTAAAGGACCTACTTGCATCTCTAATTCGGTAATAATATCATTTACACGATCTAAGTTATTATGTGTTCTATCTAGTTTTCTTAGGGCTTCTTCTTTTCTTTTTTTGTACTTTAAAATACCAGATGCTTCTTCAAAAATCACACGTCTATCTTGAGAAGAATTAGAAAGAATCTTATCTACTTCTCCTTGAGAAATAATATTAAAGGATTCTTTTCCCATACCTGTATCTAATAATAAATTCGTAATATCTTTTAATCTACATCTCTCATTATTTAAAAAGTATTCATTTTCTCCACTACGATATACTCTTCTTTTAATAGATATTTCTGTATAAGGTACATTTAAGAAATGATCGGTATTATCAAATAATAATTCTACGGATGCGACATTTAATGGATTTCTTGATTTTGATCCAGAGAAGATGACATCTGTCATCGATCCATCTCCACGAAGAGATTTAACGGATTGTTCTCCTAAAACCCATCGAACGGCATCTACAATATTACTTTTTCCAGATCCATTGGGACCTACAATACAAGTAATTTTGCCATCTAGTTTTAATTCAATTTTATCTGCGAAGGATTTAAATCCACTTGTCACAATTCCTTTTAAGTACATACTCTTCACCCTATACAAGATTATACACTAAAACGCATCATTTCACAAATAAAAAGAACGCATTATGCGTTCTCTTCTACTTCACGATTCTTATAAATATAGAATCCCCCAACACTGATGATTCCTAATCCTAGTAAGATTGCTGGTAAAGCAGAACTTGCTGTATCAGGTGAATCAACTACTAAATTCTCATTGGCAGTCTCATTTGCATCATCTAATAATACTCTATCTTCTTCTGGTTGTTCATCTTTATTTTTTTCAACAATATTGATTGTTGGTTCTTTTGTTACTTTTTTGTTATCTGTTCTATTTGCGAATTTTACAATTAACACGATCAATATAATGAAGATGATTGCTAAAATGATCCATTTTAATAACGATTTAAGAATTTCCATAATATTCCTCCATTAATTGGTTTTTATTATAACACAATTCTTTTTAAAATGCAAAAGAAAGAAGTGATAATCACTTCTATTCTTCTACTTTTTCTTCTTTGTCTTCTACTTTATCTTCGTCGGTTTTCTTTTCTTTTTTAGGTTTTGGTGCTGGAAGAGCATCTTTTCTTGAGAAGTTTTGTCTTCCTTTCTTATCCATTCCTAAAGCTTTTACGATGATTTCGTC
>CAMIXP010000036.1 GCA_946402785.1 uncultured Caryophanales bacterium
TGATGTGGATCCAATACTTGTAGATATTAATATACATCCTACTAAAATGGATATTAAGTTTTCTAAAATGGATACTTTAAAAGATTTAGTTATTAAAACTATTACTGAGAAATTGGAAGAGTTAACTTTAATACCGGAAGTGTCTGTAAGAGATAGTTATTCTGTTAGTGAAGTACATAAACAAATTGTTAATAAAGAAGAAAAAGAAGAAGTAAAAGAACAAGAAGAAATTAAATATGAAGAGATAAAATTAGATTTTGAAGTTCATGAAGAAGAGAAAAAATTAGAAGAAAATTTGCCATTTGAAGTAGAAGAGAAGACTTCTAGAATTAAAAAAATGCATCCAATAGGTGTAGTACTTCTTACTTATATTGTTGCGGAAAATGAAGATGGAATGTATTTAATAGACCAACATGCGGCAGCAGAGCGAATTAATTATGAAAAGATATTAAAGCAAATTAAAGGAGAAAAACAAGTCATTGATCTATTAATTCCCATTAAAATTGAATTAAGAAAAGATGAAATGATTCTCGCAAAAGAAAGACTACCAATCCTAGAAGAATATGGATTTGAATTTGATGAGTTTGGTTTTAATACGATTCTAGTTAGATCTCATCCTAGTTGGATTCCAGAAGAAAATGCGGAAGACGTGATTCGAAAACTAATGGACTTAATCATTGATAAAAAAGACTTTGATTTTGATCAATTTGTATGGCGTATGGCCGCAACAGCCGCATGTCGTATGTCTGTCATGGCAGGAGACTATATTTCAATAGAAGACCAAGAATGGATTTTAGAAAACATTCGTTATTGTGAAAATCCATTTACTTGTCCTCATGGAAGACCTACGATTATTACCTATACCAAATATGAATTAGAAAAATTATTCAAGAGACAACTAGATTAGGAGGACACGATGAAAGATATTATTGTAATTGTAGGACCAACAGGAGTTGGAAAAACAAAATTAAGTATTGAACTTGCCAAGGAATTAGATGCCGAAATCATTAATGGAGATAGTGTATCTATTTATAAAAGATTAGATATTGGTAGTGCCAAACCATCCATGGAAGAAAGAAGGGAAATTCCTCATCACTTAATTGATATCAGAGATGTAACAGAAGATTATACGGTATTTGATTATCAAAAAGACGTTAGAAGATTAATCGAAGAAATACAAAGTAGGGGAAAAAGAGTAATCATCGTAGGAGGAACTGGCCTATACATCAAAGCAGCTCTTTATAATTATGAATTCACAGAAGGAACTACCTATCATGAATATAAAGAGTATTCAAATGAAGAATTATTAGAGAAAATAAAAAAATACCCAGTAGAGTATCTTCCAGAAGTACAAAATAGAAAACGATTAGTTCGTCTATTAAATAAATTAGAAAACAACGAAGAAACATCTTATGAAAAAGACAACTTATTATATCCCATTCAAGTAATTGGTCTAACCTGTGATCGTGACATTCTTTATCAAAGAATCAATGACCGAGTAGATCAAATGATGAAGAAAGGATTATTAGAAGAAATATATTCCTTAAAGGATGAATATCCTCACTCTAGAATCTTAAATAGTGGAAGTGGATATAAAGAATTTTATGCCTATCTACAAGGAACGAAAACCTTAGAAGATACGATTGAAGAAATAAAGAAAAATTCTAGAAGATATGCTAAGAGACAATTCACATTCTTTAAACATCAATTCCCAACAAAATGGTTTGAAACAAACTTTGAGAATTTTCAAGAAACAATCAATCAAGTATTAGAAGATATAAAAAAAGGAGCATAATTTATGCTCCTTTTAATTCGTTATAATGATTTATCTCAAAATAATGTTCTGTTTTTTCAATCTCTTGTAGCCTACCAGTACTGATTAAGAAGAAATTATGTTCTATGGATTGACTACCATCACTATAAACAGGATCATCCCAAGTAAGATCTAGGTTGTACCAAACTCCACCAATTTCTACAGCATTCCAAACGTGCTTATCAGAAGAGACTTTAAAGTTTTTTACTTGCATCTTTTCTAAGAATAACTGCATCAAATCTGTATAACCACCACAGACACCCATTCCTTGGAATAGGGGACCATAAGCGGTATCAGACTGATAAGTCGTATCTCCTTTTTCGCTTCTTCCTGTATCATATCGAGAATGATCAATAATATAATCATGAACTCTTAAAATATTATTATAAGAGGAATCATTCATCTGAATTAATTCAACAGATAATTCTTCCACTCTTTGATTAATTTGTTGAATCATATCCTGATCATAGTTTCTAACAACATTAACCGTTATTCGACCCATATTATCATACTCTGTTTCAATATGAGAAAATCCATTATATGGATGAACATAATTATTAATATCCGATAACATATCTTGATCATTCGCAATAGATTGAACTTCAGTAAGACAACCATCCCAATCTTTCGTACAATAGAAAGTAAAAGAACTTAATCCAGAATTCAACATCGTATAATAAATATTAATAATATCTTGTCGATTCAAAGGAACAAATTGATCCGTATTTTGTACAAATTGAAAATCATAATCTCGATAATAATCATTTTTTTCTTCAATTTTTACATACTTATAAGGAGATAAGTATTGATCAACATAAACATAAACAACATCTTTATATCGAAAAATAAATCCTCCTAGTATTAGGATAAGTCCTAATGACACTAGAAATTTGGCTATTTTTTTCATCACATCACCAATCCTAATACTATTTTAGAACTTGTAGAAAAAATAGTAAATAGATTTTTCTCGTTTATCTGTCAAGCAAATAAAAAAACCAATGTCAAATTGGTTTTTAATTACATATCTTTCGTTGATTTACTTAATCTTGATTTTAAACGAGCAGCTTTGTTTTTATGAACTAATCCACTTCCCATAGCTTTATCAATTCTTTGTAAAGTAGTATTTAGTTGTTTACTAGCTTCTTCTTTATTTCCGGCTTTAATTTCTCTTTCTAATTTTTTAACAGCAGTTTTCATACTAGAAGATACGAATGTATTAACATCAGCTTTCTTAGCATTACTACGCATACGCTTTTTTGCACTTTTAATATTTGGCATATTCTCACCTCACTTTTTGTAAACAAGTTAATTCTACCAAATAAATTGAAAAAAAGCAAATAAAAATAACATTTTTAACTACTTTTCATTTCATTTAATCTAGTATATAATAAATTATAGAATAGGGTATGAGGTGTTCTTATGGAAACAACAAACCAGATAAAAGAGTATAAAAGTCATTTTGTAGAACAATTAGAGTATTTAGGATTAGAATTAGGAACCAAGTTAGATCAAATCGGAAAAGAGAAAAAAGACTATGGATTATTCAAAAAAATCCATGATCAATTAAATGAATCTGTTCTTGATTTTTGTAGTTCCTATTTTTCATTGTCTAATGAAGGAAAGAAAGAACTACAAAGAAAACTTCTAAATCTATTTAAAGATCAAGAAATTGTAGATAACATTATTCAGGAAATAATTAATCTTTACTATTTAAGAGAAGCAGAATTATTAGAATTAGAAGAAACAAGACCTCAATTAGAAATAGCCCTAGAAAATTTAAAAACATTAAGCGCCAAAATTGAAAAGTATTTATCAGAAATAGATTTACCATCTTTAGAAAGAGAAGAAAACCGTCTTTCCAATCAATTAGAACGAGTAGTTGCTATGGGTTCAACGATGGAAGAGGATGAAGATGAAGAAATAGAAGATATTGATTTCTTAGAAGAAATGTTAGAAACTTGTTCTCTACCAGATGAAGAGAAAAGAGGAATCTTAGAAGAAATCATTCGACATAACCTTGCGATTTATAGAGGACAAAAGAAAAAAGAACCAGAAGATTTTGTGATTTTACAAGATGTTCCAACCATTACTCAAGAATGTAGAGATCAAATCAATGAATTATTATCTCGAAGAGAAGTAGTAGAACGAATTGTAAGGATTGTAAATGATGATTATGATTCCGTAATTCATATGACAGGATTAACACTAGAAGAACAAGAACAAGTAGATAGTTCTCTAGAACTTGCAAGAGAAGATATAGAAGAAAATATCCTAGCAAATCAAGGAAAAACACCAGAAGAAGCATTATCAGAGTTTTTCCAAAAATATGATGAAAGAGAAAGAAAAAAGAGAATCCTCTTAAATCAAGTCTTAGAACAAGAACCAGTAAGTAGCATTCCAGAAGAGATGCAACAACAAATCTTAGACGAAGCATTTGATTATGAAGAAAAACATCTTTCTTTGATTGGTTTATTATCTCAAGAGGATAAAAATAAGATTCAACAATGGATGGCATCTATCTATCAAAATGAGGATAATAGAAAGGCCATCTATGCAAGTAAAGCTTATACAAATCCAGAAGAAGTAGAAGCACAAGCAGCTTATGAAATACAAGTCATGAGAGACTTAATGGAATGTATTTCAGAAGAAGATAAAGAAACTTATGGAAAGCTTGCAAATCGTATGAAGACTATCTTAGAAAATGTAAAAGAAACCATTCATACAGAAGAAAGACAAGAAGAAAAAGGTGGAAATATCTTCTACCTAACAAATGAAGAAGGAGTTTCAACTTTAGAAGAAGACTTAGAACCGGATCATAAAAGCAAAGGAATTTCTGCTTCTTACTATAAAGAAATAGAAAGCCAAATAAGAGCCATTCAAAATAGAAGTGAAAAGACATTAGTTGCGGCTCAACCAGTAAATCCTGGATTTAAAGCCATTAAAAAACAAGGAGTTAGATATACCAATTCTTCTCGTACAAAAGTATTCTTTATTCCAGTAGGAAAAGAAGATGCCATTATTGTAGGAGCAAGCTTTATTACAGGAAAAGATACCATTAAAGATCAAGAAACAAAAGTAAAGAGATATACACCTCAAATTGAAATGCTAAAAGAAGGATTAGAAAACCCAGAAACATATCAAGAAGAGGTATCAAAAGCAAGAAGCATTACGGATCATTTATTTAGAAATAGAGAATTAGATTTTATGCTTCAAGAAGAACAAAAACAAGAAGAGACAGTCAATCAAAAATAGAAAGGAGAATGATTATGTTTTCAGAACAAAAAGCATTAGTAGAACTCATTGGAAAAGCAACTTCGAATTATCAAAAACAAATTGAAAAGCTAATGTCAGAAAACGATTCAACATATGAACGATATCATAAAAACAGAGCCTTACTAGAAGAGTCAATGGAAAACATAACTTCCATTCCCCTAGAAGAATTAGCAGAAGTGATTGCCGAAAGCAATGTAGAAGAAAAAGATAGAGAATTAGAATTTAACTACATGAAATCAATTCGCACTCTATTAGATTTAAATCAAACCAAACAAACAACATTTCAGTTATCTCAAATTCAAAGATCTTATTATGAAAGATTTATGCATCAATTAAGAGAAATTGAAAATAAAAGTGAAGAAAAAGTGAAAAATAACCTAGTAACATTAAATCAAATAAAAGGTAAAATTAAACAATTAAAACATCTATTAGGAGTTCTAGAAGACTCTAAAAATAGAGAGTATATTGATCAATTAGATGTAATAGAAGAACTATTCCAGACAACAGAAGCATCTGAAGAAGAAAAAAGAGCCATTTTATATGGAATTTTAAGATATAACAGAGATACCTATCATCATCCACAAGTAGAATCACAAGAAGAAAAACCAAGATTGAATCTAGGAGAACTAAAAGAATTATTTGCATCTCACGGATATGATTTATCAGAATTAAAAGAAAACTTAATAGAAAATTTATTAGCTTATGGTTCTTTATCAAAAATGGAAGAAATATTCCATAGTTTAGAAGAACTAAAATTCCCTAAATTTGATTGTAAAAGGAATGGAATCAAACTAGTTGCCTTATTATTAAATGCAAATCCATTAACATTAGAAGAAATGGTTTCCTTTGGAAAATCAAAACGTTTATCTCCAAAAGATTTACTTCTATTATTACCAGCTTTGATAGATCAAAAAGAGTCAAGACAAAGAAAAGAAAAAGGCGAAATCGGTACGGATAATCCATGTTTTATTACTGGTAGAAATAAAGATTTTCAAGCAAATATCGAATTATTTGAATCCATTGGTTTTAGAACCGATTATATCTTTAAAAAATGCAAAGAATTATTAGTAATGCCACATGAAAAATTAGTATCTAATTATCAAAAATTCTGTCTATATGGATTTACCATTAAACAAGATATGTACGGAGATCTAGTTCATCCAGCATTAAGTTGTTTATTATCCAATAATTTTGAAGAAATTGTAGATCAATTCATCGAAATTAGTAGAGAGGGACATCGTTACATCAAAGAGAATATGAGTCGTATCACAACGACAACATCTCCAAAAGATATCTTATTCTACAATATGTATGCATCATACATGGATCAAGATGATAGGGGAGAACATTGGATACCAGAAGGTCCATTCACAAGTACCAATCATCGCAATCTTCATTTAAGAGGAGAAATTACACGATATGCCGGAAGTGGATATGAAAATACTTCTTACCGTGGAATTAATGAAGAAAATAAAGAACAAAAGACAATGACCGTAGAAATTACATTCCCAGATCAAGAAGACTTTGATTATGCTGTAGCAGAAGCAAAGACAAGACCAACTACAGAAGAAGATATGATTTCAACAGATCCAAAATTGATTGATTTAGAAGAGTTTACCGATGAACAAGACCCATTACGTTATGACTTTAATGGAGTATTGATTTCAAAACCAAAAGTATTTAGAATTTATAATGCTTTAAAAGAAGCCAAACTAGATTCCTTAGAAGATAGCTTATTATATGCCATTACATACAATAGTATCTTAAGTGAAGATGCTTTAGAAAGAATTAAAACAATTCTAAGAGACAGGAGGAAATAATATGGATTTTCTACTAGAAGAAGGTTTTAAAGAAGAAATCATCAAGAAGATGAAACAAAGATATGATAGTAGTGTATTAGATTTATTTTTACTAGAACAAGAAAACGTTTTAGATGTAATCCATTATTTCCAAAGAATCGGAATTCGTGTGATAGATGAACTATTATTAACGAGAATAGAAATCTTCACAAAAGACATTAATGAAGTAAAAGATGCCTTTTTAAAGCACAATATTAAGGAAATAGTGAAGGAAATAAATGAAGACATTACAACGATAGATTTCATATAAAGAGGGTTACCTCTTTATTTTTTTGCCAAAATGTGGTATAATATGTCTACCAATGGGGGTTAGGTAGTATGGAAGAGAAAACAGTAAGTCTCTCTTTAGGGACAATTTTAAGAGAATGTTCAAAAGATCCTAATTTATCACTTGATCATTTTTATTACTTTTCACTACAAAACAGAGAAAATATCCACCAAATCTTTAAGTATAAGAAGTTTAATGAAGACTTTGTAGGTCAATTAGACTGTTTTAATAATGGAGAATACTTAATTGGTATGATTCGACCATCCTACGATGAATTTTTAAATAAACTATTATTATTCTTAAATATTCCACATCGTGGAAAAATAGAAGATAATGATGCTTTAACAGAACAAATGATGCATCAAGTAGAAAGATTAAAACAAGTAACCAGTGAACAAGAACTAGAAATAGAATTCCCAATCATTTATAAAGACTTAATAGCTGGTAGAAGATATATTAGTGATCTACAAAAAATGAAACAACAAGAAGGTTATGATGAAGAACATGTAGCATCCGGAGAACACTATTATTATGGATGTGCCATGAAGAAATCATTACCAAACTTTATTGCTACACAATCAGAACTATATAGACGTTTTGTAACAAAAAGAAAAGAATTAAAAGAATTACAAAATACAAAATCATTTAATGGCTACTTAGCAAAACACTTTGACCTAGATAAACTATATATGTATGTCATGCATGAATACTTAGTAAAAGCAGAATCTACCAAAGATAAAGATGAAATAAAAAAATATATTGCCCTAATAGAACAATATATGACATCTTCTAGAAAGAAGGATGTATCCTTAACGACAGATTCTGGAATCAAAGTAGATTATGAAATGATTCAAAAACGATTAAAGAACTTAAAAAGAGTTGTAGATGATAATAGTAGTATGGTTGACTGGATTATTATTCCAGAAGGTAGAGACTATAGTCGTGTAAAAAGAGAAGAACATGAACCTAAAACATTATTAATGGATGTTGAAGAAATGGAAAGACTTCATCAAAAAGGAATTCGTAAGAATACTTTCTATGAGACAACACCATATGTAATCAAAGCATTAGGTTTAAGAAAATATCATGGTTATATCGCATATGTTTATGAAAATGGAGAAGTGATTCTTGATAGAGAATATGCTCCAGAAACACCAAAAACAGCGATAGGTGATGCAATCTATAACTTAAAAGTAGCAGACTTTGAAACCCTATCTAAATATGATAAACAAGTCTTAATGAAGCACCCAAGAGTAGGACGTATGAACCATACATCTACATGGGAAAAGAGAGTATCCAAAGTCATCTACCGAAAAGCAACTGAAGAAGAAAAAGAAGAAACAAAACAATTAGTAAAACGACTAAGAGAAAAACAAGAAATAAAAAAAGAGTCATAATAGACTCTTTTTTATTGATATAATTCTTTCTTAATTAATTCTAAGTTGTTTCTCATAATAGAAGTATAGTTTTCTTTATCTCTTCTTTCATCATCGCTAATAATATCTAATCGATGTAATTCTAATTTTTGAAGAGCAGGATATTTTTCCAAAATAGCTGTTACATTTTCATTATCAGGGGATCCTTTAAAAGTAATCACATAACTAACAGCAGCATCATTAATAATATTTTCAGCGTCTGCCATTGTCTTTTGACTAGCATCGGAATCAATACAAATAACATTTAATCCAAATTTCTCTAAGTATTTTAAAGCAGAATCTCCAACGATAATCGTTTTATTATCTGTATTTTCAACCGCTACACGATAATCAGCATCAATCTCAGATAACTCAATTTTTAATTCATCATAAGCATCTTCAATTTCTTTCTTTAAATAAGTACTAGAAACATATTCATCCATCGCAAGTCGAATATTTTGACTCATCATTAATAAGGAATTAGGATTTAACCATAACTCTTCTGGAGAATAATCGGTCTCCAATACATAAGCCGTATCAATAATCTTTAAATTAGGATTAATAGCAAGTAAATCAACAGCTAAATCTCTTTCTTTTTCAAGTAATCCATTATAAACAAATAAATCTACTTTAGAAGTATCATTAATTTGTTTTTTACTGAACTTATAAGCATTAATATCAACACCATCTGGATAAATAGAAGTAATCGTAGCATGTTTTTCATATAAACGCTTCATAATAAATTCATTCGGATAATTCGTAACCACAATTTCAATATTATCCATACTATCATTGGTACAACCACTTGCTAAAAAAACAAGAGGTAATAAAATCAAACTTAATAACAAAACTTTAACTTTTTTCATAGACATCTCCTTCTTTGGTACAGGATCAAAGCCATATCCACCGAATGGATGACAACGTAGGATCCTTTTGATTGCTAAAAAACTTCCTTTAAGAGAACCATAGGTTTCAATACTTTCAATCGCATATTCCGAACAAGTAGGGGTAAACCTACATTTTGAATGGCTTGATAAAGGCATTTTTTGATAGAAATGTATGAGACTAATCAGTATCTTTTTCATACGCTTCACCATTCTCATTTTACACTTAAAATGAAAAATATACAAGTCTCTAAAATGCAAGAAAAGGAATTGAACTATCCAAAAGAATGTGCTAAAATAATGATAATGGGGAGGCTACTAGCATGGGAATATTGGATAAATGGTTTGCGCATAAAGAGCAAACACAACTAGAAGACAAAGAAGTACCAGAAACAGTATCTGTTTCACAAGAAATTGAAAATATTCTTTTGATTTTAGGAAATCTCGGTGTGATGAGAGATGAACTAATCAGACAACATACACAAGATAAAGAATATTTCAATGAAAACATCCTAATAAAACTAGGTATCCAAGAACCAGTAGGTCTAGACTATATCAATAAATATTTTGAAAAAGCTAGATTTGGATATGGTTCTTCAAAAATTCGTCAATTAAGAGAAAAATATCAAGCAGTAGCTTCAGAAAAGCTAATGGCTGGTATGGGTAAGAAAGAAGTAGTAGATTTACTAATATCTATTGCTAAAAATGATATTATTGCTTATGAAGACATCTTAAGAAGATTTAATGAATCATTAAAACAAGTAGAAGAAACAGCCAAAGACTATAATGATCAAATGAATATGATTGATTACTGGAAAGAATACTATAAAGAACAAGAATTAGGTTATCCAGTATCTTTAGATAAAAAAGTAGAAAGTCTAAAACAAGAACTTATAAATCTACCATATGGTGGCTATGGACAAGTAGAATTAAACAAATTTGAAACATCTGCCAAAAAAATGATAGAAGAAGCAAGACTAAGTGGAGAAGATTCTCATCATACAATTAGTAGAATTGTATCCGATATCTTTAATCCAATGAAGAATCGTCTACTAGGAGATGCTGATAGATTACAAAAAAGAATTCAAATGATTGAGGAATCTCCTTATATTTCAAACTTTGAAAAAGAAAAGAATAAACAAAGAATCATTCAAGAGTTTAAACAAATGAATGGTCATGTCAATCAAGAAGAAGAATTTAACTTAGATCAATTCAAGAAAAATCTTACTCAATTAGAAATGGGTGGATACGGAGAAGATGTAATTAAT